>BNTT01000011.1 GCA_025996815.1 Bacteroidia bacterium | reverse complement strand
AACCTCATAGTCCCGCAGGGGACGACACATTGATATAGCCAATAAAGTGTCGTCCCATGCGGGACTTGAGAGAGTATGGGTTAGTCTTGTCCGTAAGCTAAAGCATACGGTTAATAAAGTGCTGTCCCTGCGGGACACGGAACGAAAGTCAAGTGGTATGATTGCGGATAATCATAATCTTTTTTTGAGGGGCTTTTAAAAAATCATCAGCTAATCATAAACCACCCCATCTGCTTCTCTTTGTTGAGGCGGGCGAGTTGGCGGGCGAGCAGGGCATTTTGGGGCTGTTCAAGCAGTGGGTCGGCATCCAAAATGTCGCGGGCGAAGTCGCGGGCGGTGGTCAGAATTTGCCCGTCGTGGGCGAGGTTGGCTATTTTGAGGTTGAAGGCGATGCCGCTTTGTTGGGTGCCGTCGATGTCGCCGGGTCCGCGCAGTTTGAGGTCTTCTTCGGCTATGCGGAAGCCGTCGTTGGTTTCGGTCATGATGGCGAGGCGTTTGCGGGTGTTTTCCGACAGTTCGTATTTTGTAACAAGGATGCAGAACGACTGGTCGGCACCCCTTCCGACACGTCCGCGCAACTGGTGCAATTGCGACAAGCCGAAGCGTTCGGCGTTTTCAATCAGCATCACGGAGGCGTTGGGGACGTTCACGCCCACTTCAATCACGGTGGTGGCGACCATGATTTGCGTTTCGCCGGACACAAACCGCTGCATTTCAGCATCTTTGTCGGCGGGTTTCATCTTGCCGTGCAGCATCGACACCTTGTATTCGGGAAAAATCTGCTTGGTTTTTTCAAAGCCCTCGACCAAATTTTGGATGTCCACCTTTTCGCTTTCCTCAATCAGCGGGTAGACGATATAGACCTGACGACCCTCTTGCAGTTGTTTGCGCACCGATTCGTAGAGGTGTCCGCGCTTTTTTTCAAACGTGTGCACCGTTTTCACGGGCTTGCGACCGGGGGGGAGTTCGTCGATGACGGACACGTCCAAATCGCCGTACACGGTCATCGCCAGCGTGCGTGGGATGGGGGTTGCCGTCATCACAAGCACGTGTGGCGGGATTGCGTTTTTCTTCCAGAGGCGTGCCCGCTGCACCACGCCGAAGCGGTGTTGCTCGTCCACCACCACCAAGCCGAGGTTGGCAAATTCGACCGTGTCCTCGATGAGGGCGTGGGTGCCGATGACGATTTTTATTTCGCCGTTTTTTATCTTGGGCAGGATTTCGGTACGCACTTTTTTCTTCGTGGAGCCGGTCAGCAGGGCTATTTCGATGGGCATCCCCGCCAGCAGTTCGGAAATCGTTTCGTAGTGCTGCGTCGCCAAAATCTCCGTGGGTGCCATAATCGCGCCCTGAAAGCCGTTGTCGAGCGCGATGAGTACCGACAGCAGTGCCACGAGCGTTTTGCCGCTGCCCACATCGCCCTGCAAGAGGCGATTCATCTGCCTGCCGGAATTGGCATCCTGCCGAATTTCTTTCACTACACGCTTTTGCGCGCCCGTGAGTTCAAATGGTAAGTGATTGAAATAGAAATGGTTGAAGTATTCTCCCACCTGCGAAAATCGCAAGCCGGCGATGCGCTTCTCGCGGTATTTCGTAACCCGCAAGATGTTGAGTTGCAGATAAAACAACTCCTCAAATTTCAGCCTGTATTGCGCCTGCCGCAACATTTCGGGTGTCTGCGGAAAGTGGATGTTTCGGAGCGCGGTATCCAGCGAAACAAGGTACGCCCGGTCGGTAATCTCTTGCGGAAGCGTTTCCGGCAGGGGCGTTTTGATATTCTCAAGTATCTGAGTGATAAGCTTTTGGAGGGCGCGCGAATGGAGGAACGCATTTTTCATCCGCTCCGTGGTGTTGTAAAGCCCCTGCATTCCCAATTGACCGGCGTAAAACTTGTTTTCCGTTTCCAATTCGGGGTGTGCCACGCTCAGGCGGTGCCCAAACACGGTGGGCTTGCCGAAGAGGATATACTCCGTGCTCTCGCTGCAGGTGTTCATAATGTGTTTGAGCGTCTGAAACCACACCAGGTCGATGCTGCCCGTGCCGTCGCTAAACACCGCCGACAGCCGCCGCTTGCTCCCCACGCCCTGTATTTGGAAATCGCTGATTTTGCCTTTCAACTGAATATAAGGCATCGAATTGTCATTGCGGGCTTGACCCGCAATCCCCTGTATCTCTCTGATTGTGAATATCTTACTGCGGTCGATATACTTGTACGGAAAATAATACAGCATATCCTCCCAAGTGACGACCTGGATTTCCTTCTGCAAAGTTTCCGCCTTTTTCGGACCCACCCCCAACAGATATTTGATATGCAACTGATTAATTTCCTGCATTTCCGCTTTTTGGATACAAAGTTACGCTTTTTTTGGCAAAAATAGTTACCTTTGCACCCGTTCAACATCTGAATTTATGACAAAAATAGGTTTACTTTCCGACACACACTCGTATTGGGACGACAAATTTGCGCACTATTTTGCCGACTGCGACGAAATTTGGCACGCGGGCGACATCGGCAGCGACGAAGTGTTAAATCGTTTGGCGGCGATTAAGCCCACGCGCGCCGTTTACGGGAACATCGACAGCCACGCGCTCCGCGCGATTTGTCCGCAAACGTTGCGCTTCGAAATCGAGCAAGTGCCTGTGTTATTGACACATATAGGAGGCTATCCGGGGAAATATGCGCCGGAAATTCGCCAAGAACTGTATGCCAATCCCCCCAAATTGTTTGTCTGCGGGCATTCGCACATCCTGAAAGTGCAATACGACAAGCGTTTGCAAATGCTGCACATCAATCCGGGCGCGGCAGGCAAATACGGCTTCCACACCGTGCGGACAATTGTGCGCTTTGTGATTGCCGGCGCGGAAATTCGGGATATGGAGGTGATTGAGTTGGTGGGGTGATTATTTCGGGAGAAAAGAGAGCCATCTTGAGATTATTTAAACCAAAAACTTGAGCCTAATCGGATGCCAATGTGCTTATCCATTGCAACCTCTTGTTTTAGTAATAATTTTTCTCATTCGCATTGGTATGTAAAAAAAAAATTATATCTTTGTCCCCGAAAAAAATAAAAAATATTATGGCAACAGCAACTCAGACAAAATTGCATTCCCGCGTTGCAGACGATTATCTGCAAGCGTTATCCGGCTTGGACACAGACAGCAAAATAGAGGTGATACAATACCTGTTGGCAACTATACACCCTGCATACGTCAAGGGGAATCCGGTAAGCCAAAATTCCAATGTAAAGCCGTCTTTTGCAAAAAAATGGGCAGGCGTTTTCACGCTTGCCGAAGACGCTAATGATGTGCGTTACAATGCTTTACTTGAAAAATATGCTATAAAATGATGCGAGCGTTAATTGATACTAATGTGGTATTGGATTTGGCTTTGCAACGGAGTCCTTTTACAGAAACCGCACAGCAACTGTTTGATGATATAGAAGCGGGTAAATTGGAGGGCTACATTACAGCATCATCCACAACGGATATTTTCTACATCCTGCGCAAGGTGCAGCAACGGGAAAAAGCACTTGCCTTTTTGCAGGGACTAATTCAAACAGTTACTATGCTGGATGTTTCGGCTAATATAGTAACCGAAGCACTATATTCAGATTTTACAGATTTTGAGGATGCTGTGCAGTACCACACAGCGATAACAAACGGGATGGATGCGATTATTACTCGCAACCCACGAGATTTCACAAATTCTCGCATCCCGGTCTATTCGCCGGAGGAGTTATGCTTCACATAAACAGATATAATGTGCGAAAAAATCTGTTTCATAAGTAAATATCTTGGAAGATTAAACACACAAAGGTACAACCGCTTTCAGCTTTTCACCAATATTGCCATCCATTATTTCCTGCTCAATGATGTCGAAAGTGTCTTTTGAATACGTTTTTTGTATTTTTCCGTGATGCAAATACACAATTGTGTCGCAAATGTCTGTTAGCGATGAGAGGATGTGCGAGGATAGCAAAATTGTTTTGTTTTTTGCTTTCAACTGCAATAAAATTTGCTTTAAAATGAGGCACGACGATAAATCCAGCCCGTTGAATGGCTCGTCCAGCAGTAAAATATCGTTTTTTTGCATTAGCAACGCCATAAATGCCAATTTCTTTTTCATTCCGGTCGAGTATTCGGCGGCATAGTCGTTGAGGGGCAATTCAAACAGGTGGTTTAGGGATTGTATTTCGGCGGCATTGATTTTTAATTTTCGTGCGGACAGGCAAAATTCGATGTATTCTGTTCCGCGCATCAGCGGATAAAAATAGAGTGCGGTTGGCAAATAGCCTATTGCTGCCGGGGTATCCATCGTGACAGTGCCTTGATATGCCTGCAAATGGCGGATACATTCAAACAGCGTGGTTTTTCCCGAACCGTTTTCGCCGACTAATCCGTAAATTTGTCCGGGCAAAAGTTCCAAAGAGATGCCCGAAAGCACTTCTTTCTTTCCATACGATTTGCGTAAATCATTGATTTTCAGCATAATTGAATATCGAATTAAGTCTGTCTTTTACTTTGAAAGACAAAAGTACAATAATAACTGCAAATAACAAGGCGAGTGGCGGATAAATCAGCGAGGCAACAAAAAGTGGCAACAATATCCCGCCAAGCAAAATACCGGAAATGAGAATATCACCAAATGCGTAGGTGAGCAATTGCGTGGCATACCCCAGCAGCACAATGAGTGCCGCTATCAGCAATAAAAATCCGGACAATTGAAAATTGTAAATCGAACAAATCAGCCACAAAGGCAGATACAAAACAATATTGTTGTACAAAATATTTTTGAATTTGACCATTAACAAATCCTTGACAGACAAAAATTGAGCGGTATAAATCGGCGATTCTACTTTCAATAGCAGCACGTACAGCAACCCCACAGCGGCATAAAAGGCATACAGCAGGTTGTTGTTTTCGACCAACAGACCAATCAGCGCGATGCCATAGAAGGCGAACAACCCGCCATAATTGCTTCTGAAAGCCGTTTGATATTCATAACCTCCTTTTCGCAGCAATGGATGGCTGAAACGGAGTGTTTTTATTTTGAAACGAAACAACAAGGGCGCAAGCAGCACAATCGGGGCATACAGCAACAAATCGACCCAAAATAGTTTGCACCACGAAAGAATGGCAAACGGCACAGCGACAAGCGCATACTCCAGCCAATACAGCCGTAGCGTGTTATTTTCAAAAAACCGTTGCAAAAAGTGCTTGTCCCTCCGGCAGGTATGAAAAGCGTATAGTGTCAAAACCAGCGCAATCGGGGAATAGTAGGGCTGAACGGCAGTCGCATACCCCAAAAGTGGAAGCAACAACAGCAGCAGCACAATCGGAGTGCGCAATCCCAGCAAACAGAGGAGTCTGCCGATGGGTAAAAATCTTATTTTGAAATATTGCAAATACATTACTTTTACTAAAATACAAAGGTAGGATTTTTTTCAATGCAGGTCGAAAGGCACAATTCAATTTTTTTTTCTACCTTTGCACGAAATTTTGAAAAAATGGTGGAAGAAGTAAAGTATGATGAGGAGAACATTGTCAAACTCGACTGGTGGGAGCATATTCGCCTCCGTCCGGGGATGTATATTGGCAAGTTGGGCGATGGCAGTTATGCCGACGACGGGATTTATGTGCTGCTGAAAGAGGTGCTCGACAATGCTATGGACGAGTATATGATGGGCTATGGCAAGTCGGTGGATATTACGATTGCCGACGGGGTGGTTACTGTGCGCGACTTTGGGCGTGGCATCCCGTTGGGAAAAGTGGTGGACGTGACCTCGCAGATGAACACCGGCGGGAAATATGATTCCAAGGCGTTCAAAAAGTCCGTGGGGATGAACGGCGTGGGGATTAAAGCCGTTAATGCGCTGTCGTCTAATATGTTGGTGCATAGTTTTCGCGACGGACAAGTTAAAACTATTGAATATTCGCGCGCGGCAATTGTTGACGACCCGGCGCAGGCTGCCTCCAAAGAGGGTAACGGGACGCTGGTGCGCTTCACGCCCGATGACGAAATTTTTAAGGGCTATCATTTTGAGGATAAATATGTGGAGCCGCTACTGAAAAACTATGTGTTTCTCAACGCCGGGCTGACAATTAATTACAACGGCAAGAAATTTTTCTCAAAAAACGGGTTGGAAGACCTTCTGAACGAGAATATGACCGCCGAAGCACTCTACCCCATCATCCATTTGCAGGGCGACGACATCGAAATTGCCATCACGCACGCCAATCAATACGGCGAGGAGTACTATTCGTTTGTCAATGGGCAATATACGACGCAGGGCGGCACGCATCTCGCGGCATTCAAGGAGGCTGTGGCGCGTGTCATCAAGGAATATTACAACAAAAGTTTCGAGTATTCCGACATCCGTATGGGCATCACCGCCGCCATCGCCATCAAGGTGGAGGAGCCGGTGTTTGAATCGCAGACGAAGACCAAATTGGGC
The DNA here is from genome assembly GCA_025996815.1 of Bacteroidia bacterium. Lineage (GTDB taxonomy): Bacteria > Bacteroidota > Bacteroidia > Bacteroidales > Azobacteroidaceae > Azobacteroides. The sequence continues at coordinate 35,330 of BNTT01000011.1, read as the reverse complement.
TCGAAAGACATCGGTCCGGAGGGTCCGTCGGTCACCAAATTTATCAGCGATTTCCTCAAAAAAGAGTTGGACAACTACCTGCACCGCACGCCGGAAACGTCCGAAACGCTGCTGAAAAAAATCGTCGATTCGGAACGCGAACGCAAAGCCATCGCCGGCGTTACGAAATTGGCAAAAGAACGCGCCAAAAAGTCCAATCTGCACAACAAAAAGTTGCGCGACTGCCGCCTGCACTTCACCGACACCGACCCCAAAGGCGAAAAAAGCCTCAACGAAACCTGCATCTTCATCACGGAGGGCGACTCGGCGAGCGGCTCAATCACCCAAAGTCGTGACCCAAACTATCAAGCGGTATTCAGCCTGCGCGGTAAACCGTTGAATACCTTTGGTTTAACAAAGAAAATCGTGTACGAAAACGAGGAATTTAATCTCCTGCAAGCCGCATTAAACATCGAGGACGGGCTGGAAGGATTGCGCTACAACAAGGTCATCATCGCCACCGATGCCGACGTAGACGGGATGCACATCCGCCTGCTGCTCATCTCGTTTTTCCTCCAATTTTTTCCGGAATTAATCAAAAATAATCACGTACACATCCTCCAAACGCCCCTTTTCCGCATCCGCAACAAGCAGGAAACTATTTATTGCTATTCGGAAGAAGAGCGATTAAATGCGATGAAAAAATTGGGAGTCAACCCCGAAATCACCCGCTTCAAAGGGCTGGGGGAAATCTCGCCATCGGAATTTAAGAACTTCATCGGCAAAGACATCCGTTTAGACCCCATCAGCATGAAAAAATCGGATACCATCAGAGAGATGCTCGAATTTTATATGGGCAAAAACACGATGGACAGGCAAGTGTTCATTATCAACAACTTACGCATTGAAGAAGATGTTGAATTATAGCAAAAAAGCTATCTTCCCCGGCACATTCGACCCCTTCACGATTGGGCATCTCTCCATCGTGGAGCGCGGGCTGTCGCTGGTGGACGAAATCGTGGTCGCCATCGGCATCAATCCCAACAAGCAGACCTATTTCTCGCTGGAACAGCGCGTGGAGATGATTACGCGCCTGTTTAAAGACAATCCGCGCGTTTCGGTGCAGTCCTACACGGGGCTGACGGTCGATTTTGCCAAGTCTGCAGGTGCGCATTTTATTCTGCGCGGCATTCGCTCCATCAACGATTTTGAAAATGAGAAAAACACTGCCGACATCAACCGCCAAATAGCCGGAATTGAAACCGTGGTGCTGTTCACAGAGCCGGCATTATCCCACGTCAGCTCGTCCACCGTGCGCGAATTGCTGAGTTTCGGCAAGTCGGTCAATGGCTTTGTGCCGAAAGTTGATTGACAATATGGATGGTTTGCAGGGCATAGAGGGCGGCAGTTTCCGTGCGCAGGCGGCTGTCGCCTAAGGAAACGGCTTGAAAACCGTGTTTGAGAGCCTCAGCCACTTCTTCCTCGCTGAAATCGCCTTCGGGACCAATCAAAATCAGTGCATTGTCATTGCGGGCTTGATCCGCAATCCCCTCCCCGTAGAGCGTACTCAACAGCGGTTTTTCCCCCTCATTGCAGTGGGCAATATATTTCTGTCCCTCAAACGGTTGTCCAACAAACCGCTTAAAATCAGTCATCCCCTGAATCTCCGGCAGGGTAGCTTTCTGCGATTGCTTCATGGCGGACACCAAAATCTTGTGGATGCGGTCTGTTTTCACGTCCCTGCGCTCGGAGTGGTGCGTTTTCAGCAGCGTGATTTTGTCGATGCCAATCTCGGTCGCCTTTTCGGCAAACCATTCGATGCGGTCAATATTTTTGGTGGGCGCGATGGCGATTTCCACCCGATTGTGCCACAGAGGTGGCTGAATGCGCGTTTCCACAATCCTCACGGCGCAATGTTTGGGATGCGCGTCCGTGATTTCCGCCGTATAAAAATGCCCCTTGCCGTCCGTAATGTCGATATTCTCGCCCGCCTGCTTGCGCAAAACGCGGACACAATGCTGCGCCTCCGCTTCGGGAAGCACCAGTGAGGTGGCTATGTCGGGTGCGTAAAACATAGCGCAAAAGTACAAAATTTTTTATAAGTTACAACGAGCAATAAGTGACGTCCCCTTCCACTTGCCGGGGAAAACGAGATAGTCAAGATAAAACCCAAAGGCTAAGATTTGATGAATAAATTTCATCAATCCTTTGGGGGCGGTCATAAATTTTCGTTTCCCTGCAAACCGCAACGTAAGTCTGGCAGGTAAGTACAAGGTATGGAAAAAGTAAGAACAAGAATAGTGCCGAACGCCTAAATTATTTGCATGAATTTTCATCATCGCGGCATCGTATCTGCGAAAGTGTCCGGCAAATTCATCGTAATTGGAAAATAATTCCGGACAGGCAGGAACAGTGATGATTATTGCCTTCAAATGCGGAAATTGCCCTTTCAGTTGCTGCATAAATTGGTCTGGGTCGGGCAAATGTTCGATTACATCCAAGAGCAAAATCGTATCTATGGCGTTGCAAATGTCTGCCGGCAAATCCTTTACATCCTTATTGACATAAATGCGGTCGGCAACAGATGGTAATGTAACCACGTCTGCCAAATCGACACCAATACAATCTAAATTTTGCTTGCGAAGATAATCCATAACGAGCCCCGCACCGCAACCTATTTCAAGAATTTTGCCTGTGCCTGTGCCTTTGCATTTTGCAATAGTTCGTGCAATAATTCTGTTTCTGGCTTTTACCCAATAATGGTTTTCAACGCCGACAGGAAGAATGGTGTCGTATTGTTCCTCTGAAAATTCAGTGTGATAATGTTCCATCTTATTTATTTATTATTGTTAGATTGCGAATGACAACACAGCAAAAGCCATCTTTTGAAGACAGCCTCCGCTTGTTTTTGTAAATAAAAATGTGTATTTTTTACGCCTGCGCGTAATGTGTGTGTGTGTGTGTGTGTGTGTGTGTGTGTGTGTGTGTGTGTGTGTGTGTGTTTAACAAAATAATCAAGACCACCAAACATTTGGTAGTTAAACTTTGTTAAATTTTCACTGTTTTTTGTGCACACGTTCATAATATTTTTCTTTTTCGGCGACAAAGGTAAGAGTTATTTTTTTATCTGCAAAATATTTTTGCAAAAAGTTTAAAATTTTCACTAACTTTGCCCCCATGAGGCAAATGTTGCAATATATCAGGGAAGAGTTGTCCGTAGGGGCGTTACCCCCGCAGGAGGTGGATGCGCTCGGCTACCTCGTGCTGCAATCGGTGTGCCAAAAAGACAGGCACGCTCTGCTGCGCGACAAGGATATGCAATTGTCTGAAAATCAAGCGGATGCTGTCAAAAAGATTGTTGCCGAATTGAAGAAAAATCGTCCGCTCCAATATGTATTGGGCGAAACGGAATTTTACGGCTTGCGGTTGGCGGTCGATGAAAATGTGCTTATTCCGCGCCCTGAAACGGAGGAATTGGTGGATTTGATACTTCGCGGGTGCGGGGTGCGGGGGTGTTTGCTGGATATTGGGACGGGGTCGGGCTGCATTGCGATTGCGTTGGCGAAGCATTTGCCTGATACAGAGGTGTATGCGCTGGATATTTCTCCAAAAGCGTTGGAAATTGCACGCAAAAATGCTGCCGACAATCGGGTAAACGTGCATTTTTTTCAACACGACATTTTATCCCCCGCACCCATCACCTCGCACCTTTCACCCTTCACCCCACACCCTTCGCCCGCCACCTTTGACCTTATCGTGAGTAATCCGCCCTACATCGTGCCGTCGGAAAGGACGGAAATGCACCCCAATGTATTGGATTATGAGCCGCATGGGGCATTGTTTGTGCCTGAAAATGAGCCACTTCTGTTTTATGAGCGCATTGCGGCGATGGGGTGCAAGATGTTGCGCCCCCGCGGGCAATTGTTCTTTGAAATCAATGCGCGTTTTGGACAAGAAATCGCCGCTCTGCTGCACCAAAAGGGCTATGCGGAGGTCAAAATCATTCAAGATATTTCAAAAAAAGAACGTTTTATTCAAGCCGAATGGAAAAATCAGTAAAACCCCGAAAAACAATCACTTACGAACAGGCATTGCATCGTTTGGCGGCACAATGTAGCCGTAAAGAGCAGTGTGTGAGCGACATACGAAAAAAGATGGACGTATATGAATTGCCCGCCGCCGACCGCAACAAACTGCTCGCGCACCTGCAAAAAGAAAAGTTTGTGGACGAAGCCCGTTTTTGCGCCGCCTTCGTGCACGACAAATCGCGCTACAGCCACTGGGGGCTGCACAAAATCCGCTACGAATTGAAGAAAAAGCAACTTCCCGACCACCTCATTCGCGAAGCCCTCAGTCGCCTCACCCCCGACGACACCCTCCCGCAGTTGCGCCAACTCTTAGCCGCCAAGCGCAAAACCGTGCAGGGCAAAAGCGACTACGAAATCCGCCTGAAACTTATGCGCTACGCTTGTGGCAAGGGTTTTTCGCTTGAGGAGGTGGAGAAAGCATTGGATTGAGATATTTCGCGGACAAGTTCGCCGTTGATGTCGTGCGAAATCGTCAGCGTGTGCCCCGCTTGCAGTTCGTCCTTGACCAACAGGCGCGAAATGGGGCGGCGGAGTTCGTTGCGGATGGTGCCGGCAATTTGTCGTGCGCCATATTTGGGCGTAAATCCGCGGTGGGCGAGCCTGTCGCGCGTTTCTTCGCCGATGGTCAGCGTGATGCCTTGCTTGTGGAGGGCTTCGTGGAGGCTGCGCAGTTGAATGTCAAAAATACGGAGTAGCATCTCGTCGTTGATGGGCTGAAAGGGCACAATTTCGGTGAGGCGGGCTAAAAATTCGGGACGGAAATGCTGGTCAAGCCATTCTGCGCCCACGTTGGACGTGAAAATCACGATGGCGTTGGAAAAATCGCCCTCCTTGCCAAGGCGGTCGTGCAGTTTGCCCTCGTCCATAATTTGCAGGAAAATGTCGTAAACGGAGGCGTGCGCCTTTTCAATTTCGTCGAAAAGCACCACCGAATAGGGCTGTTGGCGGATTTTGTTTACCAGCAATCCGCCCTCCTCGTAGCCCACATAGCCCGGAGGCGCACCGTAGAGCAACGCCGCCGAATGCTCCTCTTTAAACTCCGACATATCGAAGCGAATCATCGCCTTTTCATCGCCGAAAAGTGCCTCAGCCAGCGATTTTGCCAATTCCGTTTTGCCGGTGCCTGTGGGTCCCAGGAAGAAAAACGAGCCGATGGGCTGCCCTACCCTATTCATCCCGCTGCGCGATTCAAGGATAGCGTCTGAGAGGGCTTTCAGGGCGGTGTCTTGCCCCACCACCCGCCGCCGCAGGACGTCTTCAATCGCCAGCAGGCGTTCTTTTTCCTGTTCCTGCACTTTGCCGATGGGGATGCCGGTTTTTCGGGCGATGGTGGCGGCGATTTCGGTGGGAGTGATTTGCAACAGGGAGGGGGTATCTTGCTTTGCACGGCACGACGCGCCTGTTTCGTTGAGCATTTTGGTGGCAGAGAGCGTGCGGTCGAGCAAATCAATGGCGGAATCGGGCAGTCGGCGGTCTTTGATGTAGCGTTTGGCGAGGCGCACGCTCTCCTCAACAGCCTCGTTGGAGACATCCAAACCGTGAAATTGCACCAGATTGGGGAGTGCCGCGCGCACCATCGTCGTTGCCGTGGCGGCGTCCGGCTCGGCGAGTGGCAGCACTTCAAAGCGGCGGGCGAAAGTGTGGTCAGGCTCAAGCCATTTGCGGTATTCGTCGGTCGTGGTGGCGGCAATCAGCGTCAGATTGCCTTTGGCGAGTTGCGATTTCAGCAGATTGACAACGCCGGAATGCCCGCCTTTGGGGTCGAACAGTTGGTGAATTTCATCGACAAACACAATCGCCTTGTCAAGCGTTTGGAGTTCTTTGAGCAGTTTTTTCAGACGGTCTTCCGCCTCGCCCTTGTAGGTGGTGCCCGCCACCAATTCCGTCAAATCCAGTGTGTGAAAAACGGTGCCTTTCAGGTAGGAGGGTGCCTCCGCTTCGGAAATTTGGCGAATCAAGCCGGCGACCAATGCCGTTTTGCCAACACCTGAATCGCCGATAATCAGCACATTAGGCTTGTCGTAGCGTCCCAAAATTTCCATCATCAGGCGCATTTCCGTGTCGCGCCCCACGATGTCGTGCTTAGATTGAGGGGATTGCGGGTCAAGCCCGCAATGACAGGCTGTTGGGGCATTGTGCACCGCATTGTGCGCCGTATTTCCGTCGGGGTCTGATAAAACCGCCTCCAAAATTTCCTTTTCGCGTAGCGGCAGCGATTTCAGTTGGTTGGCAGAAAAGGCAACTTGCGGCTTCACAAGGGCTGCAAGCACACAAATCGGGTTGATTTCCAGCAGTCCCAATTGCAAACGGACATTATCCGCCGCCTCAAAAACCGCCGTCAGACGTTCATCGGGCACAATTTCCGAAAAAATCGTTACTTTGGGCAGTTCGTCGATACGCAAATCCGCCCACTCTTCCAGATACGCCAAATCTTTCCCCATCTTCAAAAGAAAAGGACGCAGCCCTATTTCTTTGTGTAGCAATGATTTGAGCAAATGCTCCGCAGCATACGTCGCATTGTTGCACTCCTTCGCAAAGGCTTGGGCGATATGAGTTGCCGTTTGAACAGACTCATTTAAATTCAAAAGTTCCATAAATTTACACTGTTTTGTTTCAAATAAAGCGCAAAGATAATACAAATTATTTGTTTTTCAAAATAATTTCCAATTTTTTTAGGGTCAACGCATTAAAAATAGACCATAAGGTACTTTAATCTACCCTATATGGGGTTATCAAAATTTAACACCTTCCGGCGTAACATACGGGCTTAAATTGTGTAGACTCCTGACCATATTTTAATGCGTTGAGAATCACTTACACTGGCATTTGGATGTAACTTTCAAGGAAGATGCTTGTCGGGCAAGAACGGGATATGCGCCCCAGAATCTATCTACCGTGCGTAAATTTGCCTTGCAAATTCTCACTGACATCGAAGATAGGCATAGTTTGAAAAAAAGACAGTATAAGGCTGCCTTGGATATTGGCTATTTGAAAAAAATTCTTAAAATTTGATGCGGTTGCCCTGTTGCGGGCTTGACCCCGCAATCCCCCGACTTATACAAATTTTGCGCCTTGATGTCGTTGGCTAATTTCAAAGTGAATAATTCCGCTCCTTTTTTGTTTAAGTGCATCGAATCAAAAAAATAGGTTGTGTCGTTGCAGATAGGGTCGTGGGTATAGTCCAGAAAGGGGATGTCATACTTTTCTGCAAAATCACGGAATAGTTGCATTTCGCCATCCCAATTTTTTGTAAATTCTGTTGCTTTAATATATTGGGGAGTATACACCAATATCACTTGAATGCCATTTTCTTTGCAATAGCCTAAATATGAATCAAATAATTCAACTAATTCCGGCTCCCGTTTAGCCACAATGCTGTCCCCTGATAATATTTTGTCCAATTTGGAGCCATCCCAATCCCTATTGTAGCCCTCATAACCTTTATAGCTGACAGTGCCACCGGGTGTCCAATTTAGAAATTCTACCAAAAGACCTCTCAATATTACTCGGGGTTCTCCATGATATCTTAATGACGGAATATTCAATGCGGCTTTGGTCATGCCCCTTTTTGTTAATTCTTCTCCGATTAAATCTTCGTGTATATATGCTACAAAGGTTCCTTTATCGGCCAGCCTCTCCGGACGAAAAAATGTACCACATTCAACATTTTGTATAACTAATTTCGGCTTTTGGTTGTACTTTTCAAACAGTTTGAATCTTACCTGCTGCATAGGATAGGGATGTCCGATCATTCCTAAATTATACGAATTAATATGCAATACGCTATCCAAAATTTGGGGACTGATGTGAGTTGCTGCTCTTGAGCTTCCGGAAATAATCACCTCAGAACTTATTTTTGAGTCAAATAGAGCATTCCACACCTGAAATCCGCCTGTTTCAATTTTCCTTATCCCTTTTTCTATGGGCAAATCTAACATAAACGCACCTGCTATCAATAGCACTATGTAAACTGATAATGTTATTAAAAATTTCTTCATGATTGTTAAAATTGAAAATAAATAAATGCTTCTTGTTGTCCACCAAAAGCCCAAATGGCAAGGATGAGCGCGAAATAAATGAAAGCTTTTACAACCCGATATTTCACGTGAGCAATCTGTAGCCCGTGCTGTTTTTGCCTGTTCAACCATTCTACTAACAGGAGAACGGCTATGAAGAAAAACATCACTACGCCTCCGCCTGTCTCAAAACCAGAGATATTAGGAATAGTTGGTGCTGTAAACAGCGACGCCGAAAATATCCCCGAAATATAATGCCACGCATGAATTATATTTTCTGCCCGAAACAATATCCAGCCAAAGACCACCAACCCAAACGTGACTGCTATTTGGAAAAGTTCTTTTAGACTTGGCAATCGCTTCCCTTCGGCTACCGTATCGGTGTGTTTCCGATTTTTGCCCAACAAAATAACCGGCAAAAACAGCACCGCATGATATGCTCCCCAACAAACAAATGTCCAATTGGCACCATGCCAGAAGCCGCTCACAAGGAAGATGATAAATGTGTTGCGCACCACTTGTCCCTTTGTTCCGCGACTGCCACCCAGCGGAATGTACAAATAATCGCGAAACCAAGTATTGAGCGAAATATGCCACCGCCGCCAAAATTCGGCGATGTCGCGCGAGAAATAGGGAAATCTAAAGTTTTGCAAAAACTTGAATCCCAGCAATTTACCTATTCCTAATGCCATATCCGAATAGCCCGAAAAATCGCCGTAAATCTGAAAAGTGAAGAAAATCGCTCCCAAAAGTAGCGAACTCCCCGAATAGTTGGCGGAATTATTGAAAATTTCATTGGCAAGCACGGCGCAATTGTCGGCGATGACCATCTTTTTGAACAATCCCCAAAGGATTTGCCGCATCCCGTCCACCGCCAAGTCGTAATCAAAAGTCCGCCGCCGGTATATCTGTGGCAGCAAATTTGTTGCCCGCTCAATCGGTCCCGCCATTGCCAGCGGGAAGATGCTCACAAAAAGGAAAAATGAGACAATATCTTTAGTTGGCTCAAATTTTCGCCGATAAACATCAATCGTATAACTCAATGTATGAAAGGTGTAAAAACTGATTCCAACCGGTAGGATTAAATGTAAAGTCTTCGCTTGCAGGTGAATACCGAGCAGGCTAAAAGCATCTATAAAAGAAGTTACAAAGAAATCGTAATACTTGAACACGCCCAATACCCCAAAAGAAACCAAGCAACAGACCGTCAAAATCAGCCGCCGTCGCTTTTGTGCATCGGTTTTCATCATTAATACACCTGCCGAATAGTTGGTGATTGAACATAGCAACACCAGCGACAGGTAACGCCAATCCCACCAACCGTAGAAAAAATAACTTGCAGCCAGCAAAAACACGTTTTGCGCCTTCACATTTTTGGAAATAGCCCAATACAGCAAGAATACAATGGGCAGGAATATTCCAAATTCAATAGAGTTGAATAGCATATTATTTGTCTGTGTTTAATATTGTACAACAAAAAAGCCACCCCAAGGCAATGCCCTGATGTGGCTGAAACCATGTTTCGCTACAAAAATATTTAAATAGGCGCATGTAACCTGCTGATAATAAGCAAGTTAGGGGGGGGGGGTGTAAATTTCGCTACGTTTCTCATTTTCTGCATTTTTTTTCGGGTGCAAAGGTAGATATTATTTTTGGATTTGCAAAATTTTTCTTACCTTTGCACCATTAAAATTTTTTAGATGATTATGGAGGAAAATTTATTATTGAAGCAGGTGCAAGGCAAGGCAAAGGCTTGGTTAGCAAATGATTATGACGCTAAGACTCGTCAGGAGGTGCAGGCGTTGCTGGACAATTCCGATGCGACGGGGTTGATTGAGGCGTTTTACAAGGATTTGGAGTTTGGTACGGGCGGGCTGCGCGGCATCATGGGCGCAGGCTCCAACCGGATGAATATCTACACTGTGGGGGCTGCCACGCAGGGGTTGGCGAACTATTTGAAGAAAGAGTTTGCCGAACTGCCGCAAATCAGCGTGGTGATTGGGCACGACTGTCGCAACAATAGCCGACTGTTTGCCGAAAAATCCGCCGACATTTTCTCCGCCAATGGCATCAAGGTGTATCTGTTTCCCGACTTGCGACCCACGCCGGAAATCAGCTACGCGATTCGTAAACTCGGCTGTCAGAGCGGGATATGTATCACGGCTTCGCACAATCCGAAGGAATATAACGGTTACAAAGCCTATTGGGACGATGGCGCACAGGTGATTGCTCCGCACGACAAAAATATCATCGGCGAAGTAAATAAGGTGTCGTCCGTAAAAGACATCCAGTTTAAGGGCAACCCCAAATTGATTCAACTGCTTGACGACAAGATAGATAGCGACTATCTCCGCGACTTGTTGGAAGTGGTAACGCTCGACAAGGAGGCAATCCAGAAGCACAAAGATATTAAAATTGTTTACACGCCCATTCACGGCACCGGTATCACGCTGATTCCAAAGGCTTTAAAGGCGTTGGGCTTCACAAATATCATCTCTGTGGACGAGCAGAACGTGATTAGCGGCGACTTCCCGACCGTGAAATCGCCCAACCCCGAAGAGGCGGCTGCGCTGAAGATGGCGGTCGAAAAAGCCATCGCGCAGGGTGCCGATTTGGTTATGGCTTCCGACCCTGATGCCGACCGCGTGGGGGCGGCTGTGCGCAACGACAAAAACGAGTTTGTGCTGCTCAACGGCAACCAAACGCTGCTGATTTTCTTCTATTACCTCATCACGCGCTGGCAGGAATTGGGTCGCCTGAAAGGCAACGAATATATCGTAAAGACCATTGTATCAACGGAATTGGTAAAAAAAATCGCTCAGAAAAACAGTGTCAAAATGTACGACGTTTACACCGGCTTCAAGTGGATTGCCGATATTATGAAGCAAAACGAGGGCAAACGCACCTACATTGGCGGTGGCGAAGAGAGTTATGGCTTTTTGGCGGAAGATTTTGTGCGCGACAAAGATGCCGTTTCTGCGTGTATGCTGCTCGCCGAAATCGCCGCGTGGGCTGCCGACAAGGGCAAAACCGTCTATAATTTGCTGCAAGACATCTATGTCGAATACGGCTACTCAAAGGAAGTGGGCATATCCGTCGTGAAAGAGGGCAAATCGGGCGCGGAAGAAATCGACGCGATGATGAGAAGTTTTCGCGAAAATCCGATGAAGGAATTGGCAGGCTCAAAAATCTTTTTCATCAAGGATTTTGTCAAACAAACGGGCTACGATGTGGCTGAAAACGAGCACGTTACGCTCGATATGCCCACCACGTCCAACGTGCTCCAATATTTTGCCGAAGACGGCACGAAAGTGTCCATTCGCCCGTCGGGCACCGAGCCGAAAATCAAGTTTTACATCGAAGTGACGGGGCAAGTCCATTCGCGCGACAACATCGCGGCGGCGGAGGCGGCTGCCAATGAAAAAATCGCTGCCGTGCGCCAATCACTGGGGATATGAGCAATAAAACACAACCATTCACAGGTTTCAGTCCCGAAACATTCCAATTTTTCAGGGACTTGTACGACAACAACCACAAGCCATGGTTTGATGCCAACAAAAAGGTGTACGAAACACAGGTGCTGGAGCCGCTGAAGGCTCTGGCATTGGCGTTGTCGCCGTTTTTCTACGCGATGGACGCAGGAATGCTATTGAATCCCGCCAAAATGGTGTCGCGCATCTATCGCGACATCCGCTTTTCAAAGGACAAAACGCCCTACAAGGAGCACATGTGGATTTCGTTTCAGCGACCATTCCCCCACAGCGACGACTCGGCGTGGGCAACGTTTCCCGGATTTTACTTGGAAATCGGCAAAGCAGGCATCAGCTTCGGCATGGGAATGTTCAACGCCGGAGCCAAAACGATGACAGAATACCGCGAGGCAATCCAATTTGCCCCCGAACATTTCAAACAAATCACGAAAGATTTGCTCGGCAAGCACAAGTTTGAAATGGGCGGCGATGCCTACAAACGCCCGATTCCCAATGAATTAGAGGCATACTTTCAGCCGTGGATACAGCGTAAAGGGCTTTGGCTACACAAAAGCCTGCCTATCGGCAAAACGTTCTATTCCAACGAGTTAGTAGCCCAATTGGAAGCCCAAATTGCGCCTCTTAATCCGCTTTATGATTTTTTGACGGATATTTGTGAGTAACGCTACCCACATTGGCGACCGTCAGCAATCATGTGAATTTGAATCAGGTGGGGAAGGTAGGGAATTTAAAAGAGTGTTTATTTCTTCTTTTAAAATAGGTAAATGCCGCACGATGGTGCCCCAAACGATGGCATCGTCTATTTTGTCGTATCCGTGGATGACTCTATTTCGCATCCCGATGATTTGTTGTTTTCTTGATATTTGAATATTGGGGATAACTTTGCTTAGTTTGTTCAACGCTTCTCCTATAATTTCAAACTCCCTTTCGATTGCACGCCGAAGCATCTTATTTTCCGTATAAACATTAAAATCGCGTTTTCCGGCAAGATAATTTTCTATGGATTGAACGGATTCTTGAATGTCGTAAAGATATTTTTGCACTTCAATGTCCATACAGGGGCGTTTTTGTTTGGTTGACGGATGAAATAAAGTAGGGATTTTTCAGGGATTTTTCAGTTATCAAATCAACAGGGCGGCAAAAAATTTTTTCAAAGGAATCGGCTGTTTGAAAATAGTTGTCTGCATAGTCGCCAAAATCCAATGGTTTGAACGAAACCAACAAATCAATATCGCTTGCTTCATTAAATTTATCCGTACACACAGACCCAAATGCAAACAAAGTCTGAACATGATGCCTATCGCACACAGTCCTGATTCTATCCATATTATTTGCAATTATACTGTTCATGACATTCAACATATAAATTATGAGCACAAAGGTACAAAAAAAAATCACAATTCAGCCAGCAACTCCGCCGCCGCCGCCACGCTGCCCACATTGGCGACTGTCAGCAATCGGCGGTTGTTTTTTTCGCTCAGTTGGCAACGGTGGTAATGCGTGTTTACAAATTCCAGCAATTTAGTGAAAGCGGTGCTTTGGTAGTAGGGCGAGTCGGGGTTGGTGACTAAGAAAAGTTTCATTTGACCGTTTTTCAGGGCTATTTTTTCCATTCCGAGCAGTTTTCCCATTTGGCGCAGGCGCACCACTTTGATTAGTTCTTCGCTCACCGTCGGGATGGCTCCGAAGCGGTCTTTTAGTTTTATTCTAAATTGCTCTATATCAGCCTCTTTGTCCATCGAATCTAATTCGCGGTAGAGGAGGATGCGCTCCGAGTCGCTGGGGATGTAGGTCGCCGGAAAGAGGAGTTCGAGGTCGCTCTCAAAATTGGTTTCGCTGACGTAGTTGGCACCCGAATCCACCTGATTTTCGTCTTTGTAGAGTTCGGCAAATTCTTCGTTTTTGAGTTCGCGCACGGCATCGGAGAGGATTTTTTGGTAGGTTTCGTAGCCCAAATCGGCGATGAAACCGCTCTGTTCGGCTCCCAGCATATTGCCTGCGCCGCGGATGTCCAAGTCCTGCATCGCGATGTGGATGCCACCGCCAAGTTCGGCGAAGTTTTCAATCGCCTGCAAACGGCGGCGCGCTTCGGGGGTGAGCGATGACAGCGGGGGCGACAGGAGGTAGCAAAACGCCTTGCGATTGGAGCGACCCACCCGTCCGCGCAACTGGTGGAGGTCGCTCAGCCCAAAATGATGCGCGTTGTTCACCAAAATGGTGTTAGCATTCGGAATGTCGATGCCGTTTTCGATAATCGAGGTCGCAATGAGCACATCGTATTCGTAATTCGTGAAATCGGTGATGATTTTTTCCAAATTCGCGGGGTCGAGTTGCCCGTGACCAATCACCACACGTGCATCGGAGATTTCTTTTTGCACCAGATTGGCGAGATTTTGCAAATCGGCGATGTGCGGGCTGATGACGAACGTTTGCCCGTTGCGGCTCATCTCAAAATTGATGGCTTCGCGCACGATGTCGCTGCCGAAGCGGTGCACCTCCGTCTGAATGGGGTAGCGGTTGGGCGGCGGCGTGGTGATGTTCGATAGGTCGCGCGCGCCCATCAGGCTGAACTGCAAGGTGCGCGGGATGGGCGTTGCGGTGAGCGTGAGTGTGTCCACATTCGCCTTCATCTGCTTTAATTTTTCTTTCACGGTTACGCCGAATTTCTGCTCTTCGTCCACAATCAGCAGCCCCAAGTCTTTGAAAATCACGTCTTTACTGATTAAACGGTGCGTTCCCACCAGAATATCAATCTTGCCCGCTTTGAGATTGTCGAGCAAGTCCTTGATTTGCTTGGGCGTGCGCGCCCGCGAAAGGTACTCGACCGTTACGGGCAAATTCGCCAAACGCTCTTTGAAAGTATTGTAGTGCTGGTATGCCAACAGCGTGGTGGGCACGAGCACGGCAACCTGCTTGCCGTCGGCAGCCGCCTTAAATGCCGCACGGATAGCCACTTCCGTCTTTCCGAAGCCCACGTCGCCGCACACGAGGCGGTCCATCGGGCGGCTGTTTTCCATATCAAGTTTCACGTCGTTGGTCACTTTCAACTGGTCGGGCGTGTCCTCGTAGATGAACGACGCCTCCAATTCCTTTTGCAGATAGGTGTCGGGCGAAAAGGAAAAACCCTTCTCTTCGCGCCGCTTGGCATAGAGCAAAATCAGGTCTTTGGCTATCTCCTTGACGTGTTTTTTGGTGCGCTCTTTCATATTGTTCCAAACCGGCGAACCCAGTTTAGCCAACTTGGGCGGCTCGTTGTCCTTGCCCTTAAACTTGGAAATTTTATGCAGGTTTTGGATATTGACAAACACAATATCGTCGTTCAGGAACGTCATTTTGATAACTTCCTGCACATTCCCATTAACTTCCGTCCGCAGCAACCCGCCAAATTTGCCCACGCCGTGGTCGATATGCACGAGAAAGTCGCCCTGCTGAAATTGCTGCAACTCCTTGAGCGACAGCGCAATCTTCCCCGAACGCGCCGAGTCGGATTTGAGATTATATTTGTGAAAGCGGTCGAACAACTGATGGTCGGTGAACAGGCAGACCTTCAAAGTCTTGTCCACAAACCCCTCGTGGAGCGGATGCAGCACCGGCGTGAAGGCGATGTCATCGCCGCGGTCGGCAAAAATCGCCTCAATGCGCCGGATTTGCTTCTCGTTGTTCGACAATATATATAAGGTGTAGCCGTCCGCAAGGTATTCCTTGAAAGAGGCGGCGGCGAGGTCGAAGTTTTTTTTGTAGGAGAGTTGCAGCTCGATGGCAAAAGAGATGGCTGCATACTGCGAGTCAAGCCCGCGATGGCAATTCGCGGATGGTGCACTCAAATGCACTTTTGTGTAACCCGCCGTCAATTCCCGAAACACCTCCATCGGTGTCAGCAGTTTCCGAATGTCTTCCAGCGACGCAAATGTTTCCTCGTTCACAACGGTCGGCTCCTCGTTCCACAGCGACTGCATCTTGTCATAGACCCACTCCTCGCTGCGAAAAACCAGCTTGGTGGTATCGGGCAGATAGGACAGCAGCGTGGTGTCGCCCTCGCCGGATTGCCCCGAAATAATCGAAATCGCCTCCAATTTTTCTCTGGAAAGTTGCGTTTCCACGTCAAAACTGCGGATGCTTTCCACCTCGTTGCCAAAAAAGTCGATGCGATACGGATATTCGTTGGAAAACGAAAAAACATCGATGATGGAGCCTCTCACGGCGTATTGCCCCGGCTCATAGACATAATCGACGCGCTCGAAACCATAAGATTCCAGCACTTCGGACACAAACAGGCTGTCGATTTTTTCGCCCACCTGAACGGCTAAAGTCTTGCCTTTCAACGCACTGCCCGACACCACTTTTTCAGCCAACGCCTCCGGACAGGTAACGATGATGCACGGCTTGTGCGCCTCATTGAGCCGCGACAACACCTCCGTGCGCAAAATATCATTGGCAGGGTCTTTCTGCCCATAGCGGATGTTGCGCTTGAACTGCGACGGAAAAAACAGCGTGTTTTCATCGCCCAAAATCTGACAACAGTCGTGATAAAAATACCCCGCCTCCTCCAAATCATTCAACACACACAACAAGTGCCCCGCCGATTGTGTAAAAATCGCCGAACATACCATACTCGCCGCAGACCCGGCTAAGCCATTGATATAAATAGACTTATCGCCATTTTCAAACGCCGAAAGCACAGCTTTCACGCCCGAATGCGTGGCATAAATTGTCTGTAAAACCGAATTTTTCAAATTTTCTTATTTTATATGCGCCATTTATCAGTCTATTAATTGACTAATTTGACTACTAATTTGACATTTTGTTGTTTGGGCATTTCAAAATTAGGTGCAAAGGTACTACATTTTTTTGAATAAACGTGATTCATAATTATTTTGGGGTGCACGACAAATTTCCCTTTCGGAATTGTACACGGAAATATATGGCTTTTGTAGCCCGTAGGGCTTTCATATCAATAGAAAAACAGCCCCCCCCCGAAATCATTGCCCGTAGGGCATACACGAGGTGAGTGATAGCCCTACGGGGCTATGGGGTTGGATAGGGTGCCTGTTTTCTATTGATATGAAAGCCCTACGGGCTATCTACTACGGTGAAAGTAATAAAGGGAAATTTGTCGTGCACCCATTATTTTGTGTGATTTTGTGCACTTCGTAAGCATTCGTTTGTGATGATTTTTGAAAATAATTGCCACAATTAATAGAAAATGCCGCAGTAAGCGAACGCCACCAAGATAGAGATAACAACCCTGATATAGAAGAAATTATCCGTTTAAGAGGCGCAATTAACTATGAAAACGGAACTTATCCGGTAAAAATCACAGTAAAAGTTATTAAAAACGATGGAAACAAGGCGTATTCATACGAGGTGATGAAAATAGAAAACCCAACAGTTAAAAAAACTGTCGGGCAATCAATTTCAGAAGGCACCTGAAAACCGCTCTCAATCAACTAATAATCCTGACATCTCGCCAATTGATACCGATTTACACTCTTCCGATAATCGCCTGTCAGTAGCAGAAAACGGAACAACTGAATTACGCCACAAAGATACAACAAAAAATTCAAATAACCAAACCTTTCTTTTTAATTTTTTCTGGGTGGATTCAACTTCTAAGTGCAACAAAAAGTTCTACAAAGATAGATAGAAAACGTCAGTTGGAGATTTGAAGCCGAGTTTTTTCTCTTGGTCGGCTGTTTATCTTCTTATGTATCAGTTTAATATAATCGTATGAGTAGTTATCAAATTAGTTGGAGAGCGAGCCACCCGTTAGGGTAGCTCGCTCTGTTTTTTGCATTTGGTGGAATGGGGAAAAAGAGTTACCTTTGTGAAAAAATATAATAATTATAGAACAATGAAAAAAATCTATTTATCAGCACTCTGCCTTGCCGCTATTGCGCAGGCAAGTTTTGCCGCTCCGAAGGAGCCGGTTGATTATGTGAGCACGCTTGTGGGGACGATGTCTTCGCACAGTTTGTCGAGTGGCAACACCTATCCTGCCATCGCTTTGCCTTGGGGGATGAATTTTTGGACGCCTCAGACGGGCAAGATGGGCGATGGTTGGGCGTATGTTTATACCGCCAACAAGATTCGCGGGTTTAAACAGACGCATCAGCCCAGCCCGTGGATAAACGACTACGGGCAGTTCTCGCTTATGCCGGTCACGGGCGTGCCCGAATTTGACGAGGAGAAGCGGGCAAGTTGGTTTTCGCACAAGGCGGAAGTGGCTCAGCCGCACTACTATCGCGTGTATCTTGCTGAGCACGATGTGGTTACGGAGATTACGCCCACCGAGCGCGCGGCGATGTTTCGCTTCACGTTTCCCGAAACCGACAAATCTTTTGTTGTGGTGGATGCCTTCGACAAAGGCTCTTACACCAAGATTATTCGCGCAGAAAACAAGATTATTGGCTACACCACGCGCAACAGCGGCGGCGTGCCCGCTAATTTCAAAAACTATTTCGTGGTGGTGTTCGACAAGCCGTTCACTTTTCAAAAGGCGATAGAGGGCGACCACGCGGGGGCTATCATCGGTTTTGCAACTCGAAAAGGCGAATTAGTGCACGCCCGCGTTGCATCGTCGTTCATCAGCCCCGAACAGGCGGAAATCAACCTTAAAGAGTTGGGCAGCAAGACGTTTGACGAGGTGAAAGCTGCCGGTCGCAATCGCTGGAACGAGGTGCTGGGGCGTATCGAAATCGCGGACGACAACACCGACAATTTGCGCACGTTTTATTCCTGCCTCTACCGCTCCACGCTGTTCCCACGCAGCCTTTTTGAAATTGATGCGGCGGGGAAGGTGGTGCATTACAGTCCTTTCAACGGGAAGGTTTTGCCCGGCTATATGTTCACCGACACCGGCTTCTGGGATACTTTCCGTTGCCTTTTCCCCTTCGTAAACCTGATTTATCCGTCGATGGGCGAGAAGATGCAGGAGGGGTTGCTCAACACCTATCTGGAGAGCGGATTTTTCCCCGAATGGGCAAGTCCCGGTCACAGAGGCTGTATGGTGGGCAACAATTCGGCTTCGGTGGTGGCGGATGCCTACCTGAAAGGTATCACCAAAGCGGATGCGAACAAGATGTTCGAGGGCTTATTATATGGTGCCAATCATGTGCATCCGGAAGTAGGCTCTACCGGTCGGGAAGGCTATGAACATTACAACAAATTGGGCTATGTGCCTTATAATGTGAAGATTAACGAGAGCGTGGCGCGCACGCTGGAATATGCCTACGATGACTGGTGTATCTACAAGATGGGGAAGAAACTCGGTCGCCCCGCCAAAGAAATCGACGTATATAAGAAGCGCAGTTTGAACTACAAAAATGTCTTCGACAAAGAAAGTAATTTGATGCGCGGCAAGAATGCCGATGGAAAATTTCAATCGCCGTTCAACCCCTTGAAGTGGGGCGATGCCTTCACGGAGGGCAACAGTTGGCACTATTCGTGGTCGGTTTTCCACGACGTGCAAGGATTGATTGACCTCATGGGCGGCGACAAAACCTTTGTGACGATGCTGGATTCGGTGTTTAGCGTGCCGCCCGTCTTTGACGACAGTTATTATGGCGGTGTCATCCACGAAATTCGCGAGATGCAGATTATGAATATGGGCAATTATGCGCACGGCAATCAGCCCATCCAGCACATGATTTACCTCTACAACTATGCCAAAGAGCCTTGGAAGGCGCAGTATTGGTTGCGCGAAACGATGGATAAACTCTATTCGGCGGCTCCCGACGGCTATTGTGGCGATGAAGACAACGGGCAGACTTCGGCGTGGTATGTCTTCTCCGCGTTGGGATTTTACCCCGTGTGCCCCGCTTCGGACGAATACGTGTTCGGCTCGCCGCTATTCAAGCACGCAAAAATCCACTTGGAAAATGGCAACACCATAGAAATTGATGCGCCGAACAACACGGCAAGCACCCGCTATGTGGAAAGTCTGACTCTTGACGGATTTTCATACCCGCACAACTTCGTGAAATATGCGGATGTCCTTCGTGGCGGAAAAGTGGACGTGAAGATGAGCGAAACGCCCAATTTCCGGCGGGGAATCAATGCGGATGACGCACCGTATTCGTTAAGCCGCGAATAAACAACAAATAAGATGAACAAATTAGTAAGATATGTGCCCATCGTCGCGATGTGCCTGCTCCCTCTGGTGGGGCAGGCGCAAAAGCGACCTCTCGAACAGGTGAACCCATTTATCGGCACAAACGGCATGGGGCACACCTTCCCCGGCGCGTGCGCACCCTTCGGCATCGTGCAACTCAGTCCCGACACCGACACCATCCCCCACAATGTGGGCGGCGTGTATCAGAAAAAGGTGTATGAATACTGCGCGGGCTATCAATACGGCGACCCAACCATCGTGGGCTTCAGCCACACCCATTTCAGCGGCACGGGACATTCCGACTTGGGCGACATCCTGATTATGCCAACCACCGGCGACTTGCAACTCAATCCGGGCACGGCAGACAAGCCGGAGAGCGGCTACCGTTCACGGTTTTCGCACGATACGGAAAAAGCCCAACCCGGATACTACGAAGTACTGCTGTCGGAGCACGGCATCAAGGCGCAACTCACCGCCACAGAGCGCACCGGCGTGCATAAATACACCTTTCCGGCAGGCAAAAATCAGCGCATCATCCTCGATTTGAATCACGGCATCTACAACTACGACGGCAAAACCCTCTGGGCATACCTCCGCGTGGAAAACGACACGCTGCTGACCGGCTATCGAATCACAAATGGCTGGGCGCGAACAAATTACACCTATTTTGCCATCGCACTGTCGAAACCCATCGTCAATTATGGCTATGAGGACAAGCAAAAAGTGGCATACAGTGGCTTTTGGCGGCGATTTGACCTGAAACATAATTTTCCTGAAATAGCGGGGCACAAGGTTGTGTCGTACTTTGAATTTGACCCTGCGACTCCCGAAATTGAGGTGAAAGTAGCCCTCTCGGCAGTCAGCACCGCCGGCGCGTTGAAAAATCTGGAAGCAGAAACAGCCGGTCGCTCTTTTGCCGAGATTTTGGCACAGACACAAACGAAATGGGACAACGAATTTAGTCGGTTTGAAGTGGGTGGCACCACCGACCAAAGCACCATGTTCTACACCTCCCTCTACCACACGATGATAAATCCGTCTGTGTATATGGACGTGGACGGGCAGTATCGGGGGCTTGACCACAACATTCATCAGGCGGACGGCTTTGCCAACTACACCGTTTTCTCGCTGTGGGACACCTACCGCGCCCTGCACCCCTATTTCAACATTTTTTACCCCGAGCGCAATGCCGATATGGTCAGGTCGATGTTGAAACATTACGAGCAGAGCGTCCACAAAGCCTTGCCGGTGTGGTCGCACAATGCGAATGAAAACTGGTGTATGATTGGCTACCATGCCGCGCCGGTGCTTTCCGATGCCTACGCCAAAGGAGCCAAATTGGATGCGGCTCAATTGCTCGAGGCGATGGTGAGCAGTTCCAATCTTGCCTATTACGATGGGATAAAAGACTATGTTGCATTGGGATATGTGCCGCTGGAAAAGAGCGGAAATGCCGCTTCGGTCACGCTGGAATATGCCTACGACGATTGGACAATCTATTCGCTGGCGCAACGAGCAGGCAATCAGGCACTTGCAGACACCTACCGGAAGCGGGCTTTGAACTACCGCCATGTGCTCGACCCGCAAGTGGGTTTTGCGCGCGGGAAATTCAGAAACGGCAAATGGAAGCCCAATTTCGATGCCCTCAACACCTCCGGCGAGGGTTTCATCGAAGGCAATTCGTGGAATTACAGTTTTTATGTCCCGCACGATGTGGCAGGACTGATGGCGGCGATGGGTGGCGAAAAGCAGTTTTTGAACAAATTGGATTCGCTCTTCCTCCGCGACTTGCCCGCCCAATACTATGCCGACAACGAAGACATCACGAAAGAGGGCATTCTGGGCGGATATGTGCACGGCAACGAGCCAAGCCACCACATCCCCTATCTGTATGCGTGGACTTCGCAGCCGTGGGAAACGCAATATTGGACGCGGGAAATCCTCAACCGGATGTACAAAAACGACATCGACGGCTTGTGCGGCAACGACGACTGCGGGCAAATGTCGGCGTGGTATATCTTCTCCGCGATGGGCTTTTACCCCGTTTGCCCCGGCAGCGACGAATATGTGCTGGGCGCGCCCTACCTGCCCGAACTGAAACTCCAACTCGGCAACGGCAAAACGCTGGTCGTCAAAGCCCCCAAAGTGAGCGACAAAAATCGCTACGTCAAGTCGGTGAAACTGAACGGGAAGCCCTACGACAAACTTTACATCCGCCACGCCGACATCATGAACGGCGGCGAAATAGTGTTTGAGATGGCATCCGCGCCCAACAAAAGCAGGGGATTGGCGGCAGATGCCAAGCCCTATTCATTGACCCGACAGGGCGATTGGGACAATTATTTTGTCGGCAACGTCGATTTTGTCGATAAAGCCCCCGAAACGGACGGCTCGAAAATCTATGCCCGCATCATCCCCAATCCGGATGCCTACATCAAAGAAAATGCCTTGCAGGTGTTGAAAACGCTCTATTTTTCGCCGACCGACAGCATCCCGAAACTCAAAATCATTCACTATGAATTGAAGGATTACGACGGCATTTCAGCCAAAGGCGGTCACGGCGAGCACATCCACATCGTCTATAGCACCCGCTGGATTGAAAAAAACTTTGCGGGCGGCGACACGGCGAAATTGGATTACGAAACGCGCGGCGTGCTCTACCACGAACTGACGCACGCCTACCAACTTGAGCCGCAAGGCTGCGGCACCTATTCCGACGGCGGACAATATTGGGCATTCATCGAAGGGATGGCAGATGCCGTGCGCGTGGCGTGCGGCGCGTTTGGTACGTTCGACTCCACAGACCGCCCCAAGGGTGGCGATTACCTGAAAGGCTACCGCACAACAGGCTATTTCCTCTATTGGCTAAGCCAAACGAAAGACCCCGATTTCCTCCGCAAATTCAATCGCTCGACACTCGAAGTAGTCCCGTGGTCGTTTGAAGCGGCGTTTAAACATATTTTTGGTGATGACGCAAAGTACGGAATAGATGCCCTCTGGCGGGAATATATGGTAGATGTTGGGGATGTCTGAATCAGGATTTACAGGATTTTAGGATTTACAGGATAGATTTCCGTTAATCTTGGCAATCTTCTTAATCTTGTAAAAATCAAGGTTCAGACAAAAAAATGAGAATATATAAAATTAAAAATTAAAACAGTATGCGAAAAATTGTTATTATTTCTTTAGCGGCATTGATGCTGCCATTGAGTGCTGCGTTGGCTCAGTTGAAATCATTGAGCGAACTGCAACAGGAGTTCGTCGACCTGCGGTTTGGGATGTTTATTCATTACAACATTCCGACCTACATGCCCGACGATTGGGCTGACCCGGATGCTTCGCCTGCCATTTTCAATCCGACCAAATTGGATTGTTCGCAATGGGCGAAGGCTGCCAAGTCTGCCAACATGAGCTATGGATGCCTCACTACGAAGCACCACAGCGGGTTTTGTATCTGGGATACGAAGACGACCGACTACAATGTGATGCACAGCCCGTATAAAAAGGACGTGGTGCGCCAATATGCGGACGCTTTTCGTGCCGAAGGGCTGAAAGTGATGCTCTATTATTCGATTTTGGACACGCATCACAAACTTCGCCCGCACCAAATCACGCCTCAACACATCGAGATGGTGAAGGCGCAGTTGCGGGAATTGCTCACCAACTATGGCGAAATCACCGCCCTCATCATCGACGGTTGGGATGCCCCGTGGTCGCGCATTTCCTACGATGATGTGCCGTTTGAGGATATTTATTATCTGGTTAAGTCCATTCAGCCCAATTGTTTGGTGATGGATTTGAACTCCGCGAAATATCCCGCAGGTGCGCTGTTTTATACCGACATCAAATCTTACGAGCAAGGTGCCGGACAAAACATTTCCAAGGAAAGCAACCAATTGCCCGCGCTGTCCTGTTACCCCATCCAGCAACACTGGTTTTGGAAACAGAGTTTTCCCACATCTCCCATCAAAGACCCGAAAGAATTGGTGAACAACAATATTGTGCCTTTTAATAAGGTGTATTGCAATTTCATCCTCAACGTGGCACCCAATCGTGCCGGCTTATTCGACGACAATGCCCTGACTGCATTGAAAGAAATTGGCAAATTGTGGAAAAATGAGGGCGCGGTAGCCAAAATTCCGGCGAGCGAAAAGCCCATCATCTCATCCAACATCGCGAAATTCAAGCCAAGCCTATCGTCGTGGGGCAACGATATGTCGATTATGGACTTCGCCAACAACGAAGATTTCGGCGATTCGTGGCACTCCAATCCGGAGGTGAAAGAGCCGTGGTGGGAGGTGCAGTTAGACAAAAACGAGCAGCCGTTCAATATGATTGTCATCACCGAAGGCGGACGCGACCGGCGGATTCAAAAATACCGCTTGGAAGCCCACACCAACGGGGTGTGGAAAACTATTTTTGACGGAAGCAAGCAGGGAAAAATCAAAATTCACCGCTTCGACCGAGTGTGGGGCAGCAAAGTGCGGATGGTCATCACGCAAGCCTCCGATGCACCGGCGATTGCCGAATTTGGGGTTTACAATGAGCGAAACTGACAAAGTATTTCATCGTCAGCACAATAACGTCCGGCGGCTTGGCGAAGTGGTTGATATTCAGATATTCAGTATATAGTTTGTACTTCGTCCTGCGAGGTTTTGGGTTAAAATGTTGAGTTCTGCAAGTTCCTGTAAGTCGCGGGTGGCGGTTGCTTTGGTGGTTTTGGCGATTGAAATGTATTTTTTCGCTGTCATTCCGCCTTCAAAGCCGTCTTTGCCCGCATCAAGCATTTTGTTGATTACTTTTGTCTGTCGCCCGTTGAGTTGCGCTTTGAATTGGTCGAAAAAATGTGTTTTTTTTATCGAAAACGCCAAAATATCTATTGCATTTTGCTGTGCCTCAATCAGTAATTCAGAAAAATAGAGTAGCCAGCTGTCGATTTCAAGTGTTGATTGAACTTTTTTGAGTTCATCGTAATAACGATTTTTGTTTTTCTCAATAATCTGCGAAATAGACATAATTATCTGTCGTCCAAGAGATTCTGACAAACATTTTTCTATCAACGCTCTGCCGACACGTCCGTTACCGTCTTCAAACGGGTGAATACTCTCAAAATACAAATGTGTAATTGCCGTTTTGATAATAATTTTTTGTATGTTCTCTTTGGTTTTGAATGAGTTATACCACTGTACAAAATTTTTCATCTCTTGCGGAACCTGTTTTGAGGGCGGCGCTTCAAAATGCACTTTTTCCTTGCCCATTGCGCCCGATATAATTTGCATTGGCTCTTCGTGGCTGCGATAAACGCCTGCATTTATGTATTTTGCGTTTGAAAACAACATTGCGTGCCACTGCTTGATTAGTTTTTCGGACAGTTTTGTTTGAAAATTATTGCGAACATCCAACATCAGCAGGACAACATTTTCGGCTCGCCTGTCTTTAATGTTTTTTATGGTGGTTGTCAGCCCAAGTTTTTTCAGAAACGACGAGCGAACATCTTCTCGCGACAGCATTTCACCTTCTATTGCAGACGTTTTTATTGCCTCCGAAATCATAATGTCGAGGATTTCGTTTTGCTGTTTTGCAGAATTAAAGGTCTTAAAAACACCAAATATTTCGCCCGACAGTTCTGCGAATTTCAACGCATTATTGTTTATAACATCTTCATTATAAACAAATTTCGCCCATTTTTCAAATTGCCAATTATACATATTTGAGCCGTTTAATTAAATTTATCGGTGCAAAGATACGAATTTTTTGAGCCAAATACAACTATTTTTCGGCTCAAAGTGAATTTATTTCAAAAATATTTTTTTTTAAGTTCTCTTTTATTATAGGCAGCCCAAGTTGTTTTTATCGTTGATTCCTAATTATCTTTTCAAATTTTGCACATTTTCGCCGATATTTCAAAATAAAACTGCACGTTTTTGCTATTTTTCTATGTCGTGAGATTCAGACATTCTATTATGAATTTATTTTGCAAAGTTACTGATTCTTTTTCAATGACATTGTTCCGCCGTTACTAATTGAACTTACCATGCCGTTTGAGCGGGCTACACCCGCCATTGTGCAAACCACTTCATTTATTCTGTTTTTTTACAATGCCTTGGATTAACCCAAAAATTATCATAATCTGTAATCGTTTCTTTTTGTATCATTTTTTTGTTGATTTCAGCGGTAATTATCTCAAGCCGAACCATTTTTCCATTATTTGCTCTGATAATACCATTTATTAAGACACGTTTGTTCTTCTGCAAATATATATCACAACATAACTTGTTTCCAATTTTGTAGCTCTCTATCGGAAAAATATTATTCTTGATTAATTTTCCATTCTCAAACACTAACTTTATTTTGTCATCATTTTCTTTGTAATTGCTTACTCTAATTTCGCTATCTCTTAAAGACTGAAAAGGTAAAACATAGAAAGTACTCAATGTTTCTGAGTACCAATCAGCCAATACAAAACCATTTATTGTTTTCGGATTATAACCGTTGTTTTTCAGATATTCAATGATATTTAGTTCAGTACTGGCAGAATCTATTTTTTCAATTTTTGTAAGAACTAAATATCCGTCAATAACCTGCCAAGTTGCAACATACCCTCTCCAACACGCAGTATGAGGAAAAGAAAATTCTCCATAATTGAAAGGTGCTTTTTTAATCTTGAGATTTTCTAAAGGGAATGATTCCAAGTAAATTGTGTCTTTTTCAATTATCAATTTATCTGGAATTTGTTGAGTTGCTAATACTGTTGAAAAAACAACAAAATTTAAGACTAATAATAACAATAATCGTTTCATTAGCCCAAAAGGATTTCGTTGTAACTCATAAATATACGCAACTTTCCTTTTTGCCTGTATTTTACAAACTTCAGTATAAATCATTGCTGTTTAATTATTTATCACTTTTTACTAATTGCGTATTTTGCATTAGCACTGCCCCGCCGTATCCAGCGCAATCATCCACTCCTCGTCAGTGGGGATGACCACCACTTTGACTTTGGAATTTTCTGCGCTGATGAGGGTTTCCTCGCCGCGTGCTTTGTTGCGTTCGCCGTCGATTTGGATGCCCATGAAGTCTAAGCCTTCGCAGACGGAGGTGCGCAATCCCGTTTGGTTTTCGCCCACGCCGCCTGTGAAGACGATGATGTCTACGCCGCCTAAGGCTACGGCATAGGCTCCGATGTATTTTTTGATGCGGTATTCGTAAACGTTTAAGGCTAAGATTGCCTTTTCGTTGCCTGCTTTCACGGCGGCTTCTATCTCGCGCATATCGGACGACACGCCCGACAAGCCATTGACGCCGCTTTGCTTGTTAATCAGGTTGGAGATGCCCTGTGCGTTCAGGTTTTCTTTTTCCATCAGGAAAGTGAGTGCGCCGGCATCCACGTCGCCGCAGCGCGTGCCCATCAGCAACCCCTCTACGGGGGTCATACCCATAGACGTGTCCACCGATTTGCCGTTTTTGATGGCTGTGATGGAGCCGCCGTTGCCTATGTGGCAGGTGATGATGCGCTGTTTTTCGTAGGGGACGTTGAGAAATTCGCACGCGCGGCGCGACACGTAGCGGTGGCTGGTGCCGTGGAAGCCATAGCGACGCACGCCGTATTTGGTGTAAAATTGGTAGGGCAAGCCATACATATATGCCTCCGGTGGCATTGTCTGGTGGAAAGCCGTATCAAAAACGCCCACTTGAGGGGTGTTGGGCAGCAGTTCGTTGATGGCATAGATGCCTTCGAGGTTGGGCGGGTTGTGGAGCGGCGCGAGGTCGATACATTCCACCATTTGCGCAATCACTTCGGGGGTGATGGCGACGCTGGCATTGAATTTTTCGCCGCCGTGCACCACGCGGTGACCCACCGCATCAATTTCGTTCAGCGACTTGATGCAGCCGTATTTGGCTCCTGTGATGGTTTCCATAATAAAATGGATGCCCGTTTTGTGTTCGGGGATGTCTTTTTCCAACACCACTTTTTCGCCGTTGGGCAAGGTGAGTTTGAGGAACGAGCCGGGCAAGCCGATTTTTTCGATGCCGCCCTGCGCCAGTGTTTCCTTGGTGGTCATATCCAAAAATTTGTACTTGATGGACGAACTGCCGCAATTTAATACGAATATTTTCATTTGTTTTTCAGATTTAGCAAAGAAATTAGAGCGAGAGAGCCAGCCGGAAGCCGAGATAGAGGCTGTTGGAGGCGGGTGCAAAGAAGCTGCGAGCCGATACGCGGCAGTCTGTCGGCGGGTTTATCCAGCTGTCGCCACGGTCCACGCGGCGCGAGCCTGACGGTGGTCCCGTAGGGTTGGTTTCCGCGCCATTGCTATACTCGCCGTACCAGTCGGCGCACCATTCCCACACATTGCCGCTCATATCGTAGATGCCTAACTCGTTGGGTTGCTTGGTGCCAACGGGTTGTGCCTTGTTGCAATTGCCGTTATACCACGCCACGTCGTCGATATTGTTGCTGCCGCTGTATTTGCAGCCGCGGCTTTGCGCACCGCCACGCGCGGCATATTCCCACTCTGCCTCGGTGGGCAGGCGAAATTTCTTTCCCGTTTTCTGGTTCAGTTTTGCCAAAAAACTTTGTATGTTGGTGTAGCTGACATAATACATCGGATAGTTGTCGCCCTTGCCGCCAGCCGCTGTCGGTGCCGTGTTGGGCCAACTGCCCATGATGTCGTACCATTGTTTTTGTGTTACTTCATACTTCCCAATGGCATAGGTGCTCAACGTAACACTGCGCGTAGGGCGTTCATCGGCGGAAAAATCGTTGCCCTGTTCGCTTGTGGCACCCATCGTGAAGGTGCCGCCTACCACGGTTACCATTTCAATGCCAACAGGTGATGCTGTTGCCGGCTGTTGTTGTGTTACAGGGGGAGTATTAGCCTGCGTAACAGGTCTGCTGCTATTCACGGGGGTGTTATTCGCCGGTTTTCCGACATTCGCAGTCGTTCCGGAATTATTGCTCAAAATGTCGAGGAAATTATTGGCGGATGTTTGCATCTTGATAAAATCATTGCCCAGCGAACTGCTGCAATCCAAGACGAGCATGATGACGGCACTTTTCCGTTCAATCATTGTGCCTATACTATTGTCGGGCACAAACTCGGAATTTCTTTGCCACTGATTGGTGGAGGGGATATACGCCCATTGTTTGAGGTAGTTGGTAGGCACGTTGCCTCCGGCGTTGGAAACCAGATTGCCAAAAGAAAAAGTTACAAAAATGCCCGCCGCCGTGCCGGAAACCGTTGTCCCGCTCTTGCTGTTGCAGCCGCGATACACGATGTTGGTGAGTGTTCGGGAAGCATAAACGCCTTCCAGATACTGTGTGGACTGTGCCGCATCGGTAACATTATCAAAGGTAAAGCGGACGCGCGTCCCGTTTTCCTGTCCCGGAATGGTGAGGCTCAGCAGTCTGGTTTGGCTCACTGTGTTCAAAGAATTTGCAATTTCCACAAATTTTGCCTTCACTTCGTCCATATTGGTCACCTCGTAGGCATTGCCGGGGCTTGCAAGTTTGTCGAGGTTGACTTTAAACTGCTTGAAATCCGTAACGTCGTTCCCCCTAATCCCGATGGAATAGGCAGAGATATTCAGCCCGCCGACCCGTTCATTTTTTATGCGATTATTGATAGCCGTGAGGTAGGCGGCATTCGTTTGGTAACTCTCGTTCAACATGAGGGAACCCTGGTCAAGACCATCGGTGAACGTAACCACCGCCACGGTTACCAAATCGTTGGGCAAAGCCGCGCTCGTCATGCTCGCCAACTTGTTGAGCGCATTATCGACCGAATAATACAACACCGTGCCGTTTTTGGGTGTCATGCCATTCACAAACGACTGAAAAGTGCTCTTTGTCGCATTATTTAACGGACTAATGTCCATCGGGTTTATGGTCTGATTAAACCCTATAAGACCCAAGTACAAGCCGGTTTCCTTTTGGGCTTGCACGCCTGTTATTGTGCTGAACAGCAATACGATAAGCGTAATCAAAGTTGTATTTATCCGTTTCATAATTGCTCTGTTTTTTTAATTTTTCATTGCTTGATTGGCGCCAATGGCGACCAACTTGTAAATGTCTTCTACCGAACAGCCGCGCGACAGGTCGTTGACGGGGGCTGCCATACCCTGCAAGATGGGACCCACGGCTTCGGCTCCGGCGAGGCGTTGCACGAGTTTGTAGCCGATGTTGCCGCACTCCAAGTTGGGGAATACCAGCACGTTGGCGCGTCCTGCCACCTTGCTTCCGGGGGCTTTGCTGATGCCCACTTCCGGCACGAGGGCGGCGTCGAGTTGCATTTCGCCGTCAATCAGGATGTCGGGAGCCATCGCCTGAGCGAGGCGGGTGGCTTCTTCCACCTTATCGACTAATTCGTGTTTTGCACTGCCTTTGGTCGAGAAGCTCAACATGGCTACGCGCGGTTCAATGCCGGCGAGGCGCTGTGCCGTGCGTGCGGTGGCAACGGCTATTTCAGCCAATTCCTGCGCGGTGGGGTTGGGCATCACGGCGCAATCGGCGAAAAACAGCAGCCCGTCTTCGCCAAATGATTTGTCTTTGAGGAGCATCAAAAAAGCGCCGCTCACGATGCTGATACCCGGTTGGGTCTTAACCACTTGCAACGCGGAGCGTAGCACATTGCCCGTTGTGTTGCGTGCGCCGGCAATTTCGCCGTCGGCATCGCCGCTTTTAATCATCAGGCAAGCGCAATAGAGCGGGTCTGTCGCCAATGTGCGTGCCTCTTCGAGGGTCATACCCTTGCTTTTGCGCAATTCGGCGAGCAATTCGGCATATTTTTCTTTTTTCGGATGATTCGTGGGGTCAATCAGTTGTGCTCCGTCGATGTGTCGAAGCCCAAACTGCTTAGCCAAAGCCTTAATTTCCACCGGATTGCCCAGCAAAATAATATGCGCCACCCCGTCGGCAATCAACAGGTCGGCAGCGTGAAGCGTACGCGGCTCGGTGCCCTCAGGCAACACAATACGCTGTTTATTCGCCTTCGCTTTCGCGATAATATCCTGAATCAAATTCATAACCTTCTCGTTTTACGCTGCAAATTTACACATTTTTTTTTAATTACGAATGTTTTGTGCGAAAAAAATGTGCGATATACAAAAGACCATACTAAAAACGGTCATCCCCTCTTTTGAACGCGAATGTTGCAGTTTCCCGCCGTGCAAACGCATAATATATCGTGAAACGCTAAGCCCGATGCCCGACCCCGATGCTTTGGTCGTAAAAAACGGAATAAAAATATGCGGCAACACTTCCGGCGGAATTGGCTGACCGGAATTGGCGACGTGGAGGCTGATTTTATCCGGGGTTTGTTTGCTGATTGTAAGGATAATTTTCCCGTGATTGTCGGACTCTACGGCTTCAATGGCATTTTTCAGTAAATTAATCAATACTTGGGTAATTAGATTTTCATCGGCATTAATGGAAATCGTTTCGGGCAATAGATTGCTCAATTCGATGCCTTTTTCTCGCAGAAACGGCTCGTGAAGTTTGATTACTTTGTCAACCAAGGCGTTCAGGTTGAAATCGCGCTTTTCCGGTTTGGGTATTGCCGTGAATTTTCGATACGAATCGACAAACGACAACAAGCCGGATGCTGTGGTGTTGATGGTTTCAAATGTTTCTAATGTGTTCTGTTTCAAGGCTTGCACGTTGTCTTCCGTTTGATATAAAAATTGCATTGTTTCGCTCAGCGAAGTGATTGGCGCAATGGAATTCATAATCTCGTGAGTCATCACGCGGATGAGGCGAATCCACGATTCCATCTCTTTCATTTCCAATTCGTTACCGATATTGTTTAGTGTGAGAATGCGCATCATTCCCCGTTTGAGTTGGATTTGGGAAACCTGCAAACTGATGGACAATTCTTCCCTTTCGGTCGGCAAAGCAATCTGAATACTGTCGCCGGCTTTCAAAGCGTGAAACAGTTCGGGATAAGTTTCGTTCACGGCTTGCAACTGATTGATATGCGAAAAAACCGGCAATCCGAACATATCCAAAGCCGATTGATTGACTTTTTGGACAATGCCCCGGTCGTCGACAATAATAATTCCGGTGGAAACACATTCAAGAATTAAACTCAGAAAGTGCTCATTTTCAATCACTTCCTTGCGGGCATTCGCCAGAATTTCCTTGATGCGATTCATCATCATATTCATCTCTTTTTCGCGAGTGGACAGTTTGGTTTCCGCAAAGTGAAAGGAATAATCGCCGTTATCCAACGCATTGAGCAAAAACAGGATATTTCGATTGTAACGTTGGTAACATTTGCTCAAGGCAGAAAGGCAAATCAAAATCAGGATTACGCCCGTCACGACATAGATATATTGTTCGGCAAAAAAGGCAAAAGTCGTCCCCGACACCGCCAAGACCAGCAATACCGTATAAATATAGAGTTTGTATTGTATGGATTTAAACATTGTATTTTTTCATTTTGCTGTATAATGTGGGTCGCGTGATACCCAATTCTGCGGCTACGGCAGACATATTGTCTTTGTTGCGTTTCAAGGAATTTTGAATGAGGATTTTTTCCGCATCCTTCAAAGTCAGATTATCGAACCCAAGGTCGGTGGAATTTGATTTTTGCAGGTAAAAATCAGCCGGCTGCAAAACAGTGTTTTCCGACAGAATAACCGCCTTTTCTAAGGTGTGTTGCAATTCGCGGACGTTGCCCGACCAGCGACAGGCTTGCAGTTGTGCGCCGGCTTTGGCAGAAAGTTGCAAGGTTTCTTTCTTGTATTTTCGCGCATATTTTTTCAAAAAGAACTCGGCTAGCAGCGGAATATCTTCCACTCGCTGCCGCAACGGCGGCACTTCTATCTGAATGGTGTTGATGCGATAGAGCAAATCTTCCCGAAATTCGCCTTTTTGCACCGATTCCTGCAACCGGCGGTTGGTGGCACTAATCAAGCGAATATCCACCGGAATGGGTTTGTTGTCGCCCACCCGAATAATTTGTCGCGACTGCAAGGCATTCAGCAGTTTAGCCTGCAAAGGATAAGACAAATTGCCGATTTCATCGAGAAACAGCGTACCGCGATTGGCAGCCTCAAATTTACCAATCCGGTCGGTTTTGGCATCCGTGAAAGAGCCTTTGACGTGTCCAAACAGTTCGCTTTCAAACAGCGATTCCGTGACAGCACCCATATCAACCGTTATCAGCACCTCCTTGTTGCGCGAAGAAAGCCGCTGAATTTCGCGGGCAATCACTTCCTTTCCTGTACCGTTTTCGCCGGTAATCAGGATGTTAGCATCTGTTTTGGCAACCTTTTCTATCAAACGATGCAATTCCTGCATAGATTCGGAAACGCCCCAACAAATTTCCTGTTCCTTATTCAATTCTAAATTGATAACACCCTGTTTTTCACGCAGTTGCTTCACTTCTTTGCGCGATTCCCGCAAAGAATAAGCCGCTTGCAGGGTAGCAATCAGTTTGGCATTGTCCCAAGGCTTGACCACAAAATCACTTGCGCCTTGCTTTAAAGCCTTGACTGCCAAATCAATATCGGCATAAGCCGTGAACAACACAACCGGCAAGTCGGCATCCAATTTCTTAATTTCCGAAAGCCAATACAAACCTTCATTCCCCGTATTAATCCCGGACGAAAAATTCATATCCAAGAGGACAATGTCGGGCGAAACCTCCCTCACAAGCGTGTGGAGTTGGTTGGGCGAAGTCAAGAGCGTCACGCGCTCGAAATAATTTTCAAGCAGGATGCGCAATGCCGTCAATACATTTTTGTTGTCGTCAACAATTAGGATGCTGCCTTTTTTCATATTTTTCATTACAAATAGGATGTGCAAAGATAGTCAATATTTCTTTACCGCAAATTAATTTATTTTTCGCCGAATCTATAGAAAAAATACCACATTCGGCAGATAATTTTAAAATAGTTTGCCAAATCAATATTTTTTTATACCTTTGCGGCGAAAAATAATTTGAATTATGAAAAATATAATTGGCAGAAAATCAGAGATAAATCGGCTTACGGAATATCTAAATTCCGACAAAGCCGAGTTGCTTGCGGTCTATGGCAGGCGCAGAGTTGGCAAAACTTTTTTGATAAGGCATTTTTTTGGCGAAAAATTTACTTTCTATTTTTCGGGAGCCGAAAATGCAAGCAAAAAGCAGCAACTTTTTAATTTTACAACTACACTAAACAAATACAGCACAGCCAATTACCCACTTGCGGAGGATTGGCAAACGGCTTTTGTGCAGTTGGAAAAATATTTGCGACGTGTCAAAACCAAAGGCAGAAAAGTGATTTTTATAGACGAATTACCGTGGTTAGACAATGCCAAATCGGG
The DNA here is from genome assembly GCA_025996815.1 of Bacteroidia bacterium. Taxonomy (GTDB): domain Bacteria; phylum Bacteroidota; class Bacteroidia; order Bacteroidales; family Azobacteroidaceae; genus Azobacteroides. The sequence goes on along the minus strand of BNTT01000011.1, from coordinate 1,332 downwards.
CTTTTTGTCGGCATTTGAGTATTTTTGGAACACATTTGCTTCCGCGCAAAAAGATATTTTTTTGGTAGTGTGCGGCTCGGCTACTTCGTGGATTACCAACAAAATCATTAAAAATCGCGGTGGTTTGCACAATCGCGTAACCCGTCAGATTCGTTTAGAGCCATTTACATTGAGCGAAACAGAGCAGTTTTTGAAATCAAAAAAAATAGTGATGTCGCGCTTTCAAATTCTCGAATGTTATATGATTTTGGGAGGTGTGCCCTATTATTTGGAACAGTTGGAAAAATCGTTGGGATTATCGCAAAATATTGATAATCTGTTCTTTAAAAAAAATGCCATATTGCGTGATGAATATGATAAACTCTATTCTTCGCTGTTCAAGTCGCCGCAAAAATACAGGCAAATCATTGAGGCGTTGGCACAAAAACGCAAAGGTTTAACCCGTGATGAAATCTCGAAGTTTTCGCGCATTTCAATCGGCGGCGGCTTAACAGGCATTTTGGATGAGTTGGAACAGTGCGGATTTATTTCAATTAACAACAATTTCGCCACTAAAAAGAAATTTCAACTGTACCAACTAACGGATTTTTATTCACTGTTTTATCTCAATTTTGTGAAAGATAAAAAAGGGACAAATAGCGATTATTGGAGCAGTTTAACGGGCAGCAGTGCGTATAAAGCGTGGTCGGGCTATTCGTTTGAGTTGCTGTGCCAAACACATATTGAGCAGATTAAGAAAGCGTTAAGTATCGGAGGCGTAGTTTCATACACTTCGGGTTGGCGCAGTAGAGCCGCGGCATGCCACGTCTCTGCGAAAAGCGGTGCACAAATAGATTTGCTTATCGACAGAAACGACAATATTATCAATCTTTGCGAAATGAAATATTCAAATAAACCATTTGTGATTACAAAAAGCTATGATGAAAATCTGCGAAACAAATTGGGCACTTTTGTTGAAGAAACCGGCACTCGCAAAACCATACATACCACAATGCTAACAACTTACGGAGTAAAACACAATGAGTATTGGAATAATATTCAGAGCGAAGTTACTATGGAAAATTTGTTTGATTAAAAAATAACCTGCCAAATCTACTATAAAAGCACCACATTCGGCAGATAATTTTAAAATAGTTCGCTAAATCTGCGTTTTGAAAAATTTTGCAATTCCCCGAATTTGTTGTACCTTTGCCGTCTGAAAAATCATTTTGGTATAGGCGCTTAGGTCGCCCTTGTTAATGTATTATATTTCAATCTTATAGGTTCATGAAAGACCATTCTTTTAATGGTCAATTCAAAGATTGACCCCATAAAAGCCCTTCTATTGTACCG
>BNTT01000010.1 GCA_025996815.1 Bacteroidia bacterium | reverse complement strand
TTTCTTCCTGTTCGATTGTTTAAACTGTTTGATTTATGTAGTGTGCCGAAAGAAGACGTGGTGAAAACGATGACTTCATCGGGCACATCAGGGCATGCAGTGTCAAAAATCTATTTGGACAGGGAAACATCTGCCAATCAAACAAAGGCATTAACAAAAATTGTATCGTCTTTCATTGGCAAGCAACGTGTGCCCATGATTATATTGGATACGGAAGAAGTGGTGAAAAATCGCAACCTGTTTTCAGCGCGTGGAGCCGGCATATTGGGATTTTCGATGTTTGGCAGCAAGCGCATCTATGCTTTGAATGACCAAATGGAACTGAATGTGGAGTTGTTACAGGAATTTATTGAGACACATAAGGATGAGCGCATATTCTTGTTTGGTTTCACGTTCATGATTTATCAACATTTCTATAAAGAATTGTTGGCAAAAGGAATACAATTAGATTTATCGAATGCCGTTTTAATTCATGGCGGCGGTTGGAAAAAATTGATTTCGGAAGCCGTAACTTCGGATGTTTTTAAACAAAAATTGAAGGATGTGTGTGGCATCACATCGATTCACGATTATTATGGTATGGTGGAACAAACGGGTACCATTTATATGGAATGCGAATGTGGACACCTGCACGCGCCCGTTTTTTCGGATGTCATCATTCGTCGGGCAAAGGATTTTTCGGTTGTCGAGGTTGGCGAAAAAGGGATTATTCAGGTCGTTTCCGTACTTCCGAAAAGTTATCCCGGACATTCGCTGTTGACCGAGGATGAAGGAATTTTATTGGGAGAAGACAACTGTCCGTGTGGGCGATTGGGAAAATATTTTAAGATTACAGGGCGATTAAAAAACGCAGAAATAAGAGGCTGTAGTGATACTTATGCAACAAAATTTTGAAGATGACTTGAAACAACTCTGTGTTTTATTCCCGACAACATTGGATGTGGAGGCGATAAAACAGCAGCGAGCGATGGAGCCTTTTGCGGAAGAAGCCATTGATTTTCTCAATGCTTTGTCGCAAGCATTAACGAAGGATGTGCGGACACGTGCCTATCCGGATGTGGCAACTTTTGCTTTTTTTTGTAGAAAAGCCAACATCCTGCACATAAAAGGGAAATATGCGTTTGACGAAGAATACCGTTTAGGACGGGGAATAGTGTTTCATATCGCACCGTCGAATGTTCCCGTCAATTTTGCTTATTCTTTGTTGTGCGGCATTCTTGCAGGAAATGTAAATATTGTGCGTGTATCAATAAAAGAGTTTGAGCAAGTGGCGATTATCTCGGATGCAATTGCACAAATCCACCAAACGGGGAATTACGATAGCATAACTCAGCGGATTTTCTTAGTTCGTTATAACCGTCAAAGCACAGCCACCTCGCTGTTTTCATCCTTGTGTGACGTGCGAGTTATTTGGGGCGGTGATGAAACCATCGCTACGATTCGGAAAAGTCCACTTCCGGCTCGTTCGTTTGACATCACGTTTGCCGATAGGTATTCGCTATGCGTTATCAATGCGGATGTCTATTGCAGGGACGCGAATCCCGAAACTGTTGCGTCAGGTTTCTATAATGACACTTATTTGTTTGACCAAAATGCGTGCACTGCGCCTCATCTATTGGCGTGGATAGGCGAATCAGGCAATGTGGAGCACGCGAAGACGATTTTTTGGGATGCTCTGTATCAAGTGGTCAAACAGAAATACAGCGAAGTGCAACCCGTCATTGCCGTTGATAAATTGACCGCACTTTATACGCAAGCCATAGAGTTGGATGATGTACGTAAAATTGCATCGGAAGATAATCTTCTGTGGCGGGTCAACATCCATTCATTACCGGCAAACATAGATGAATTTCGTTGTTCCTGCGGCTATTTTTCAGAAATTCATATACAATCATTGTCTGATTTGTCGGCAATTATCAATAGAAAATATCAGACATTAGCCTATTACGGATTTTCCAAAGAAGAACTGTCGGATTTTGTGAAAGCAAACCATCCGTTTGGCATTGACCGCATTGTTCCGATAGGACAAACAACCGAATTTTCATTAAATTGGGATGGATATAATTTAGTGGAAATTTTATCGCGTGAAATAATAATAAAATTGTAACCGCCGTTACCGTAACCGTGGTTACAATTCAAAAATAAGTTGTATCTTTGCAGCCAAAATAGTTGAATGATGTTGAAATTTTATGACCGCGAAAAAGAAACGGCTCTCTTGGAGAAAATTGAGCAAAAATCGTTTGACTCTGCCCAGATGACTTTCATTGTAATGTAAAATAAAAATGTTATGGAAAAAGAAAAAGAAGTATCAGAAAAAAGTACAAAAGGAGAAATCTTGAAGGCTTATGAGGCGTTGTTAAAAGACGTTCAGAAGGCAAAGACGGATGTTCCGAAGCAGCAGCAGGAGGAAAAAGCGAAAAAAGTGATTTTGGATAAGTTGGCTGACGTGGACAACGACAGTATTGTAAAAAGTGTGGTGTTGCTTAAATCCAATTTGAACAATGCTTTGGACGAACTGACGCAACGTTTGACCGAAGAATTTCAGAAATTGGAAAATATTCGTGCGGCTATCGCTTTGGAAAAAAAGTCGCTGGACGATTTGTATTCTCTGTCCGCAAACACCGATTCTTTGGCGGCAATGTTGCTCGCACAAAAAGAAAAACGCGAAAGTTTTGAGCAGGAAATTGCGGAAAAGCGCACTCAATGGGAGCAGGAAAAGGAAAAACACGAAACAGAGAAGAAAGAATATTCGGCAGAATTGCAGAAAAATCGCAAGCGCGAGGAGGAAGAGCACGCCTACAACCAAAAAATAAAACGTCAGAAAGAGCAAGATGTGTATGATGCTCAACGGGCGGAACTTGAAAATGGGTTGAAAGAACGGAAAATTGCCTTTGAAAAGGAGTTTGCAACTCGGGAGGAGGCACTGAAAACAACCGAAAACGAACTTGCCGAACTGCAAAAAAATGCTGCCGAATTTCCGGGAAAACTCGAAAAGTCGCTCAAAGAAAAGGAACAAGAAATTTCAGAAAAACTGAAAGCAAAATATGATTTCGACATTCAGTTAATAAAAAATCAGAATGAGTCAGAACTGAAACTTAAAGAACAGATAACCAATTCATTGCAGGAAAAAATCAAGGAGCAACAAGCGCAAATAAAAGAGTATGCCGACAAAGCCAATCGCGCCGAAGCCGCCATGAAAGATATCGCCGTGAAGGCTTTGGAGAGTGCGACGAAGAAGATTTATAAAGATGAGGGATGACAATTTATTACTAAAGCAACTGCCATATAAACAATCTATAGAATTTTCATTTATGATAAAATTTCTTGACCTGCAAAAAGTGAACGCGCAATATGCTGCCGAACTGAAACAAGCGGCAGCAGAAGTGATTGATGCGGGCTGGTTTCTTTTGGGAGACCGCGTAAAAGCATTTGAAAGCGACTTCTCCAATTTTATTGGAGCGAAACACACCATTGCGTGTGCCAACGGCTTGGATGCCTTGCGACTGATTTTGAAAGCCTACATTGAATTGGGTGTGATGCAGGAAGGCGACGAAGTGATTGTGCCGGCGAATACTTATATTGCTACCATATTGGCAATTACCGATAATCGCTTGAAACCGGTATTGGTAGAGCCAAATATAGATACCTACAATTTGGATATTTCTTTGATTGAGCGGGCAATTACGCCGAAAACGAAAGCCATTATGGTGGTACATTTATACGGCAGGGCTTGCTGGTCGGAAGAATTGGAAACAATCGCGAAAAAACATAATCTGAAAATTATTGAAGATAATGCGCAGGCTGTGGGTGCAATAGCCCAACGAAAGCGCACCGGCAGTCTGGGCGATGCCGCAGGAAACAGTTTTTATCCGGGTAAAAACTTGGGTGCGTTGGGCGATAGCGGAGCAATTACAACGAACGATGATGAATTAGCCGCTGTGGTTCGCGCATTAGCCAATTACGGGTCTGCAAAAAAATATGTGTTTGAATATCAAGGACTAAACAGCCGCATGGATGAAATTCAGGCTGCTTTTCTGTCTGTGAAATTGAAACATTTGGATGCGGAAAACGAAATTCGCCGCACGATTGCCGATTATTATCAGGCAAATATCAAAAATCCGCAAATCATCCTGCCGACTGTGGAGCAGCACAGAGATTCGCATGTGCAGCATATATTTGTGATTCGCACCAAGCAACGCGACAAGTTGCAAGCCTGTTTGGCTGATAATGAGATACAAACATTGATTCATTATCCCATTCCTCCGCATCAACAGGAGTGCTATAAGGGGTGGGGGCATTTGTCTTTTCCAATCACGGAGATGATTCATGATGAGGCGTTGAGTTTGCCGATGAGTCCGGTGATGACGGAGGCGGAGGTTGCGAAAGTGGTGGAAGTATTAAATAAATTCTAAAAAAAACGAAATTATGCAGGAAAAATTATTGTCTGTTATCCTTTTGAGTTATTATAGTGATGAGCGCATAGCCGCTTCTTATTATAAACTGAAAGCGTTGTTGGACAGGGAAAATATCCCGTTCGAGTTTATTGTGGTGGACGATGGCTCGGAGGACAGCTCTTTTCAAAAAGCAGAAGAATTGGAAGCGACAGAATCCAATGTGTTTGCCTATCAGTTAAGCCGCAACTACACAGCCAATTATGCATGGTTTGCCGGACTTTCCGTTTGTAAGGGTGCGTGTGCCATCGCCCTTCCCGACGACGAGCAACAGCCTTATCAAACGGTTGCTGAGATGTACCGCCTTTGGGAGCAGGGGCATCAGGTTATTATCCCTCACCGCATCTCTCGCGAAGACCCATGGAGTAGCAGGGCTTTTTCCATCCTCTACTATAAAATAATCAATGCTCTTTCCGACATCACATATCCGGAAGGCGGTGCTGACTTGGCTTTTTTAGACCGAGAAGTCATTGATTTGTTGAACGAGCGCATACACCCAATCAACACGGCTGTGGTTCCGGAGATACTTAGGTTGGGATTTTCACCGGTGTACTTGCCGTATGCACGCCCATTAGGATTGAATAAGGGGAAATCGCGGTGGACTTGGAAAAAGAAAGTTCGCCTGGCGAAGGATGTCTTCATTTCATCGTCGTCGTTTCCAATTAGGTTTATAACCAATCTTGGGTTGTCTATCACCACATTGTCGGTCATAATCATGATTTTTTATGTGTATATCAACACTTGGGGAAATCGTCAATTTTGGGGAATGACTGTGCCCGGATGGACTTCCACCATTCTGTTGATTTCCTTCTTCGGCGGGCTGATTTTATTAAGTTTGGGAATCATCGCAGAGTATATCTGGCGCATCTATGAAGAGGTCAAGGCACGTCCGGGCTATATCATTAGGAAGCGTAGCGTGAAAAAATAACAGTATAAAAAATAGTGATGATACCATTCAACACGAATTTATAATCATTGAAACAGATGTTTGCCAAAACAGGGAATGAAATCGCGCCAAAACAGGGAATGAAATCGCGCCAAAACAGGAAATTTGTTTTGTAGATTGCTCATAATATAGTATCTTTGTCCCTTCAAATGAAGAATATAAATGGAAGAAAGAAATTACCTGAATAGAATGTGTGATGACTTGCTGTTACAGTCATTACAATCTTCCGGTGCGGTGCTTATAGAAGGTGCAAAGTGGTGTGGCAAAACAAGTGCGGCAATGAAAACCGCCCAAAGTTCGCTGTTTATGCAAGACCCCGACAAGTCGAAAACCTATCAAAACCTTGCCGACACAAAACCGTCTTTGTTGTTACAAGGCGCAACGCCGCGTTTGCTCGACGAATGGCAAATGTCGCCTGTACTGTGGGATGCTGTCCGGTTTGAAGTGGATAAAAGAGGCGAAATGGGGCAATTTATTTTGACAGGTTCAGCCGTTCCTGCCGATAATGTAACTGCCCACACGGGTACAGGCAGAATTTCCCGCCTGCTGATGCGCCCGATGAGTTTGTATGAATCATTGGAATCTAACGGATTAGTGTCATTAAAAGACTTATTTGGAGGGAAAACAGATATTGAGGCAATGAGTGCTTTGAGCATTGAACAAATTGCCTTTGCTATATGTCGCGGCGGCTGGCCTCAATCGGTAAAGCAAAAAAACAGTTCGGCGTTGCGTATGGCTGCCAATTATGTTGATGCGGTAGTAAACCTTGATGTGCAAAGGGTTGATAACATAGAGAAAAATCCGGAAAAAGTGCGCGTTTTACTGCGTTCTTTGGCTCGGAATATATCCACTATGGCAACATTGCAAACCATAAAATCGGATATGGAAACGATGGATTCGGGTGTTTCGGAAAAAACGCTTGCCGGTTATCTTAATGCGTTGCGAAGAATATTTGTAGTGGAAGATTCGCCTGCGTGGCAACCGTCACTGCGTTCAAAAACAGCCATTCGCACTTCGGCAAAACGCCATTTTGTTGACCCCTCTTTGGCTACTGCCGTCATGCGAGCCAACCCCGACAGTATTTTGAAAGATTTTGAAACATTCGGTTTTTTGTTTGAATCGCTATGCACGCGCGATATGCGAATTTATGCGCAGGCAAACGACGGCGATGTGTTTCATTACAGAGATAAAAGCGAATTGGAAGCCGACATCATTGTTCGTCTGCACGATGGGCGGTGGGCAGCGGTTGAAGTCAAATTAGGCAACAAACAGATTGATGAGGCGGCAAACAATCTGCTTGCATTGCAAAATAAAATAGACTGCGATAAGATGGGCAAGCCCTCTTTCTTAATGGTGCTGACAGGAGGCGAATTTGCCTACCGGCGCAACGATGGCGTTTATATTGTACCAATTGGCTGTTTGAAAAATTAAAATTCTTGTTATAGTTAGTGCAGTCTAAAAACAAAATTTATGCAGCGAAAAAAAATATTCATAAGCAGTGTGCAATCTGAATTTGCGGCAGAGCGGCAGATGTTGTGCGATTATCTCACAACCGATGCTTTGTTCGGCAAGTTTTTCGATGTGTTTGTTTTTGAGCAACTTCCGGCTATGAATAATGATGCGAAAAAAGTGTATTTAGACGAAGTCAAGCAATGCGATATTTATCTTGGTTTGTTTGGCAAAAACTACGGTTACGAAGATAAAGACGGCATTTCGCCAACCGAACGGGAATTTGACTGCGCCACCGAAAATCATAAAATCAAACTGATTTTTCTGACCAATCATACGAGTGAAGACCGAGAGCCAAAGGAAAATCAACTGATAAAAAAGGCGGAACAGTTTGTAATTCGCAAGAAATTCTCCAACGATTTGGAACTGAAAACGGCTGTATATAATTCGCTGGTTCGGTTTTTGGAAGAAAATGAATATATCCGCACAACGCCTTTTGATGCCACATTCAATCGTTATGCCACAATTGAAGACTTGGATGAGGAGAAAATAAGAAGTTTTGTCTATACGGCGCACCGCAAGCGGGCGTTTCCTTTTACAAAAGATACGGAAATAGAAACGGTATTGACACATCTCAACTTAATTGAAAATCAAAAAGTTACTAATGCGGCAATTTTGCTTTTCGGAAAAAATCCGCAGAAGTTCTTTATTGCTTCCGAAGTCAGATGTGCACATTTTCACGGATACGACAAAGTGAAGCCAATTCCCAATTATCAGGTGTATAAAGGCGATGTTTTTCAACTTATTACACAGGCAGTGAGTTTTGTTCTTTCCAATATCACGGTATCGACAGGGGCGCGAGATAGAGGTGTAGAAGTAGATGTTAATTATGAGTTTCCCGTGAGAGCGGTAATCGAAACGATAGTAAATGCTGTTTGCCACCGCGACTACACAAGCAATGCAAGTGTGCAGATAATGCTTTTCAAAGATAGATTGGAAGTGTGGAATCCGGGACATTTGCCGTTTGGAATGACGGTTGCCAAACTCAAACAAAAACACAATTCTATTCCGGTTAATCCATTGATTGCCGAGCCTCTTTATTTGGCAGGAACGATTGAAAGAATGGGCACCGGTACGGGAGAAATAATTAATGAATGTAAGCAAGCAGGTTTGAAAGCACCTGAGTTTGTGGAAGAAGAAAATTTTACCACAACGCTTTGGAGGAACGTATCGGTCGAGGATACGGATACCCCGCAAGTCACCCCGCAAGTCACCCCGCAAGTCACCCCGCAAGTCACCCCGCAAGTCACCCCGCAAGTCGAGGAATTGATAGATGTTTTGACTGGGGAGATGAACAGGCAAGAAATACAAAGTGCATTAAACTTGTTGGATAGAGAAAATTTTCGATTAAATTACCTGAAATTAGCTTTAGAGCAAGGAATTATCGAAATGACGCACCCCGACAAGCCCAATAGCCGCCTGCAAAAATATCGTTTAACGCAAAAGGGAATTGTCTTGAAAAATACATTAAAATAAAAAAGATGATGATACCACTCAACTTTGTGATACGATAACAACATTTAAAAAAAATAAAAAATATGAATCTAAATTTGAATCTGAATTTGCCGCTTCCTGTCGGAACTTTGCTCGGGTATTATGGAGCAGTCTTTATTTCTTTACTCGCCGTGTATGCCGTGGGGTGGGTTATCAAAGCATTGTTCTTTAAAATCAAAGAGCCTGTTTCTGCCTTTTCTATCCTCACCTGTTCGGTGCTGGGGTTGACTTTTATTGTTACGATTTATTCGCTCATTATGACAAAAGGGCTGACTGTCAATTGGATGTTGGTAGCCTTAGCCCTGCTATATGTCTATTATTACAGGAAGAATGGCAAAACTCCGGCGGTAGCGAGCCATCATAGTACTTCCGTCTGGAAATATGTCTGTATTCTCTTGACAATCAATGCATTATTCTTCTGCTATTTCATGAGTCTGATTATTGATTTTGACCACGGGATGTTTCAGAAATATCACTGTGACTTGGACTTTTATGCGAAACTCTCGCAATATCTTAATTTGGGATATGAAAATGGTTCCTTGGGATATAATTTCACCAAATATATAGCCCCGACACCTTATCACTACTTTGAATTGTGGACAAACGCCATAATCTACAAAGCGTTTGGTCTGAATGCCGTCGTATCTTACATGGTTTCGCTTCCATTGTTTTTCACTTCGCTCATCTTTTTGGCACTTCTTGCCATAATAGAAATACGGAAGAAGCCGACATTTGTTTATATACTCCTCGCTTTTGCCTTGTTATTAATGGTGGATATTATCCCCTATCTGCATAGCCTCTTCCCTATTATACACGGCGGTGCGGTCGTCATGTTTTATACAAAGATGCAACCGGTTTTCTTGTTTTCTATCACGGCGGTGGTATGTTTTCTATCTCAAAAAAGGATAGAAGCCTGGTTTTTGTTATTGGCAATCCCTGTGATAAATATTGTTCCAATAATCGGGGTGTGGGGCACCATTGGGGCACTACTGTTGTGGGACATATATCGCAATCATAAAATCAGATGGCAATACTGGACACCTTATTTAGTCGTAGGGAGCCTCTATTTACTGTATGCTATCCAATCCTCCTCCCATGATGTAAAAGCTTTTGCAGAACCTTTTCATTGGGGGTTATTGCGCCTTTACATCACTCAGCCCATATTATATCTGTTAGTTTATTTGCATTGTATCCTGTTACTTTTCTTGTTGGATAAGAAAAGTTTAGTGGGAATATTGAGGAGAGCAGGGTTCATTTTTGGCATAATGTGCTTTTTAACGCTCACTGTCAGTATCTTTATGCGCTCTTATGCGTACGATGCCACACAATTTGCCTTCCCTGTTTCGATATTTGTGTATATTGTTGTAACAACCCTGTCTTTGACGAGCGTTACATCCATAAAGGTTACGCGCACAAAAAAAATACTGCTTTGTGGCTTTTGTGCGTTAAGTCTATGGATGAGTTGTGATAGATATATTAAGAATATGCCCCATTGGACATCTACATCTTTTGATTATGAGTCCAAGATATTAGACAAATTACCTCCCCAAGAGGAATATCATATAGGATTTTACTTTGGAGAAAAATTTCAACCTATAAATGGTGTTTCCGGATATGCCGACAGCCATACAATTCCGGATTTATTGGATTATTATCACAATGCCATTTATCACTATTCTATCAATGTAGGAACAAACGAAGAAGAGTTCTATTCGACGTATCGAGCTCATTGGACAGCCTCCACCCCCTATAAAGATTATTACTTTGAACAGAAAAAACGGACCCCCGACATATCAGACGACGCGATAAGGCTGAATTTTATTGCGGCACACAACATTGAGTATATCCGTATTTTCAAGAATGCCTCCCCCTCTGATTATTTTTTGTCGCATCTAACGCTATGGGCGGAAGATGAGATTTCGGGCGAACGATTTTATGCAGTGAATAAGTAAATAAGAGATGATGAAAATTGCCATAATAGGTTTAGGCTATGTAGGGCAGCCGCTGGCACGACTGTTCGCAACAAAGTATCCCGTCGTGGGCTTCGATATAAATAGCAATATCGACACTATCAGGGACTGCAATCACTACATCATCACCGTGCCCACGCCGGTGAATAAAGACCACCGCCCCGATTTAAAAACCTTGCTGCAAGCCACCACAACGGTGGGGCAAGTGCTGAAAAAGGGGGATACGGTGATTTATGAATCAACGGTGTATCCGGGTTGCACGGAAGAAGATTGCGTGCCCGTGTTGGAAAAAGTGTCGGGGTTGAAATTCAACGCCGATTTTTTTGTGGGCTACAGTCCCGAGCGCATCAATCCGGGCGACCAAGAGCACACGGTGGAGAAGATTACAAAGATAACTGCCGGCTCTACGCCCGAAACCGCCCAAAGGGTGGATGCTCTGTATGCCTCCGTGATTGCTGCCGGCACGCATTTGGCACCCTCAATTCGTGTGGCAGAGGCTGCCAAATTGCTCGAAAATGCCCAGCGCGACATCAATATCGCGTTTGTCAATGAGGCAAAAAAAATTTTCGACACGATGGGTATCGACACCAATGCCGTGTTGGAGGCGGCGACCACGAAGTGGAATTTTATGCCTTTCAAACCGGGATTGGTGGGCGGCTATTGCATCGGAACGGCGACTTATTATTTGGCTCACAAGGCGCAGGAGTGTGGCTACAGCCCCGAACTCATCCTGTCGGGGCGGCAAATGAACGAGAGTATGGGTGCCTACGTTGCCGACGAAGTGGTGAAAAAAATGCAGCAACAGGGTGTGCCGGTCAAAGGGGCAAACATCCTTGTGCTGGGCATCACTTTCAAGGCAAACAACCCCGACGTGCGCAGCAGCAAAGTAGTGGATGTGGTGCGCGCATTGCAAGAATACGGCGCAAATGTCACGATTTTCGACCCGCTGGCAAATCCCGCAGACGTGCAACGCGAATACGACTTGGAAAGTTTAACCGAAATGCCACAAAGAAAATTTGATGCAGTGGTGAAAGCCGTCGCGCATCAGGCATTCGACGGGCTGATGCCGGATAGTGCTGTCATTTACAGTTTAATTTGAAGCGCAAGACATCCTGCGCGCCAATTCCTCCGCGATTAACTTGGCTCCTATGGGCGACCAATGCGAATCGTCTGCAAAATACAGGTCTTTGACACCTTGTGCGGCGGCTTTTGCCAAAATTTCGTGAGAATCAATATAGATATACGACTTATCCAACGGCTTAAGTAATTCAAAAAATTGGGGCTTGATGTATTTCTCTTTCGATTGAATATATTCGTAATATACACTGTATTTATTCGCTGCCGGAAGCACAATCAGTTTAATTCCTTTCTTCGTCAACAATGCAGAGAGAACATTAAGTTCCTCATTAAATGTTTCGACAGTTTCTTTTGTGTTTGGATACATGGAAGTTGTAAAATACACCCACAAGTCACTTGCTCGTTTCCCGGAAAATAGAGGTGCTGTTAAAGTAAATTGAGTGCACCCTGACAAACTTCTTCCCTCTGCTATGGGGCGTATGAGGAGATAAAATGGATACAGCACCTTACTCTTGTTTATAAATTGAGGCGGTTGAATGGTTATAATTTCTTTTTCATTTGGGTGGACAATGTCTTTTAACTGAATCGACCGATTTTTATCAATCGTTTGGGTACGTGAAGTACACCAAAGTTCCGCCGATTCAATAATAACATAATCTACAGATACCTTATCAAAAACATCTCCATTGATAAATCCGGATAAATCACTAAACATATTAGATAATTCGCCAAAATTCAATACCGAAACAGAATCCGATTCTGCCAGATAATTAACATAATTACTATTGGCAGATTCGTTAGAAAAAGAATCACCAATAGTCAACACTGAATATTGCATCGTTTTTGTAGTATCCAACTCCGATATTTTATCGTAATAAACAGGAGTATTCCGGATAAATTGCTTCCAGTAGGGAGTGTCTTTCGTTAAATAACTTGTTCTTGATATATTACCTTCCTCAGTCGAATAGCCTATCCGAGTGATTTCACTCAACACAACAAAGGGGAGTAAAAAAAGTGCGCTTTTGTATATAAACTGTTTCATTGCCTTAAAATTTGAAGTATATAAATTCCTGTGCCGATGGTGCTGAGAACAAGAAAGTCGCTATTGCAATTGCATAATACAGCACTATCCTCCATGGTTTTTTCCATGTTGCCCCCATTTTTTCTATCGCAAATTGATTCTCTCTTCCCAGCCATTCCATCACCATAAAAATGGCAATGCACAGCAGCGTAATTTCGCCGTTGGGAACATGAACCGTCGGTCTTGTAAACAGCGACGACGAAAATATCTCCGAAATATAATTAACCGCCTGCGCAGCACTTTCTATCCTAAAAAGAATCAATCCAAACGCCACCAATGCAAATGTAAGCAGCATATTGCCCAGTGTTTTTAATTTAGGAAATCCCCATTTGTAGGTCACTATCGTAGTTTTTTTGAACATAGTTCCGGATAAAATCAATGGGATATAAAGCAATCCTTGATAAAGCCCAAAGACAACAAATGTCCAATTAGCACCATGCCATGATCCAATCAGAAGAAACGTTGTCATGATTGACAAAATCATTCCCCACTTGCCCCAATCGCGCCATTTCACATTCAACGGCATAAACACATAATCCGTCAGCCACGAGGTAAGCGAAATATGCCACCTGCGCCAATAATCGGCTATATTTTGTGCAAAGAGCGGATAATTGAAGTTTGGGGTCAAACGAAAACCCAACAATTTGCCCACCCCAAGCGCCACATCTGTATAGCCCGAAAAATCGGCATATAGTTGAAAGGTATAAAAGATGGCTCCCAAAACCAGCGAACTGCCCGAATAGTTGGTGGAATTATTGAAAATTTCATTGGTTAGCACAACACAATTATCGGCGATGACTATCTTTTTGAACAGCCCCCAAAGAATTTGCCTGCATCCATCCACAGCCAAAGCGTAGTCAAAAGTCCGTTTGTTTTGCAACTGCGGGATGAGCGTATTGGGGCGGTCGATGGGACCCGACAATATGCACGGGAAAAAGGCAACATAAGTAGAAAACGCCACAATGTCGCGCGTAGGCTCGTATTTGCCTCTGTTGATGTCGATTACATAACTCAATAAGCGAAACGTATAAAAACTAATCCCAATCGGCAAAATGATATTGAACGTGTGCAAGTTGGTTTGCAGCCCGATGTTGTCGAACAAATCTTTGAACGACGAGATAAAAAAGTTGGTGTATTTGAAATAGCCCAACACGGCTATGCCGAACACCACGCCGAAGGTGGACAGGGTCGTGGCACGCCGCGACCCTACTGCATTGAAAATCGCAATGCCCAAGCCATAAAAGACAAGAGTTGAGATGATTAGCAGCGGCAAAATTCGCCAATCTGCCCACGCATAGAAAAAGTAACTTGCCACCAACAAAAGGATATTTTGCGGCTTAGTTTTTTCTTTGAAAACGAAGTAATACAGCGCAAACAGTATTACAAAGAAAACTACAAATTCGATAGAGTTGAATAGCATTTCACGTTATTTAGCCCGTTCCACATAAGCCCCATTGCGCGTATCCACCTTGATTTTCTCGCCTTCGTTGATGAACAGCGGGACGCGGACGGTGGCTCCCGTCTCAACCGTCGCCGGCTTGGTGGCGTTCGTTGCCGTGTCGCCCTTGATGCCCGGCTCGGTGTAGGTGATGGTCAGGATGACGTGCACGGGGAGTTCGGCAAACAAGATGCGCTCGGAGTCGGCGTGAATCACGACCTCGGCGATGTCGCCCTCTTTCAAAAATTCCACGCCCGTGATGTTGTCTTTCGGGATGGAAACCTGCTCAAATGTTTCCTGATTCATAAAGTTGTAGCCCATATCGTCTTGATACAGATACTGATAGGGGCGGCGTTCGATGCGCACTTCATCCACCTTCACGCCGGAGTTAAACGTCTTGTCGATGACGCGACCGTTGGTCACGTTCTTCAATTTCGTGCGCACAAATGCGGGACCCTTGCCCGGCTTCACGTGCAAAAATTCCACAATATAATAGTATTGTCCTTCTAAATCCAGACACATGCCATTTTTGAAATCCGCTGTACTTGCCATAAATATGTTTTTTAATTAACCATTAAACTTGAAAAAAAGTAGCGAGAGGGGGGCATGATCCCCCGACCTCGCGATTATGAATCGCGCGCTCTAACCAACTGAGCTACCTCGCCATCGCTTAGCGGGCACAAAGGTAATACTTTTTTTTGAATTATGGATTATAAATGACAAATTATTTCAAAAAAACAAAAAAATCACTACCTTTGCGCTCCGTATGAAAAAGCAATTGCTGATATTGGGGCTGTTGGCAGGGATGGAAACCGCCGCCGGGGCGCAAATGAAACTGTCGGGCTATGCACACGTCATCTATGGGGCAAACGAAACCCCTGCGCTGGGGCTGGGCAACAAGGAGGTCAATAGTTCGTTCGACCTCGCGCGAGCCTGTATGACCGCTTCCGGCATGCTTGGCGAGGCAAAGCAGGTCAAATATTTTCTGCAATACGATTTTGTGCAAACCACCGCCGGCTTGCTGGATTTGTATGGCGAATGGAACCCGCTCGCGACGGTCGGCGTGCGCGTGGGGCAGTATAAAATCCCGTTTTCTATCGAAATGCCGATTGTGGTAACGAAAATTGAGACGATTTATGCCACGCGGTCGGTCAAGGAGATTGCCCACGGGCGGGACATCGGACTGCAAATTTCCGGTAAAGCCTTCACTGCCAAGGGTTTCCAGCAGTTGGAATATGCGGCGGGACTGTTCAACGGCACGGGCAAAAATGCGAAGGAAAACAACAACCACAAAGATTTTGTCGGCACCGTTTACGTTCAGCCAATCAAGGGTTTACGGCTCAATGGCTCGCTCTATACCGGCAAAGCCGATGGCTCGCGCGACCGTTGGACAGCCGGCATCGACTATATTGGAACGCATTTCAGCGGTCGCTCGGAA
Organism: Bacteroidia bacterium; assembly: GCA_025996815.1. GTDB lineage: Bacteria > Bacteroidota > Bacteroidia > Bacteroidales > Azobacteroidaceae > Azobacteroides. The sequence continues at coordinate 30,319 of BNTT01000010.1, read as the reverse complement.
TACCTCTCTGCCAACGACGGAGGCACCCACCGCAGAGGCTATTATGGCTTGGCTGTCTGGAAATTGGTGCCCGAAAAATGGGAAATTCTGGGCAAATACGACGTTTACAACAGCAACACCGCCGAGCCGAAAAACGAAATCCGCGACATCACCGCCGGCATCAACTACTATTTCGCCTACCTGACGCGCGTGCAGCTCAATTTCATCACCACCGCCGACCAAAAAACGGACGGAACAAACAATGCCGTAGCCGCTTGCGTGCAGTTATATTTTTGAAAACTTAATAAAAAATAATAATAAATAAAAAATGCCTATGGTAAAATAAAAAAAGCGATAATACGCACATTTTAATTGGAAAAGCGTTTAGCTTTGTATTCAGGTTTTTGCGAACTCACTACAATTTCAAAAATTCCCTTGAATAAAGCGATGACGCTCACGCCGACCGGCGTGGGCTTTATTCATTTTATTTGGGAATTTAAGGTAGTAGTGAACCTCGCAAGAACAAATCAATGAAATTTTGTCCGCGCTTTTTTATGTGTGTATGTGAGTAAAAAGGGCAAAAAATAATAATCATTTTTAAAATATACAAACATGAAAATAAAATTAGTAGAAAATACTCTTGCTCTGCGCCGTAGTGGGGCGACATATTCAGAGGCATTTGCCTATTTTTGGAAAGGTGCGGTTCGTGAATTATATCACAAGAAGAAATTTAAATGGAAATGGTTGAAGCGCGACGGCACGCTGACTTATTTTGATTTTAACGGAGCCAAACTTCCGGATATTTCCCATCTGTCGGAAGACTTCTTTTTGCTGCTGGTGGTATTTGAAGACACCTTTCTTGTCAGTTGTTTGCATCAAGACAATTACGACAAAAAGGTTGTTCTGCCGTTGGATAAAATCATGCGTGAGGGTCCCTACGGTTATGTGGATGGAACTTTTGATGTAACGGTCAAAAAAGGCGATGTGGTCATTGATGCCGGCGCGTGGATTGGCGATTTTAGTGCCTACGCAGCCTCCAAAGGGGCAATTGCTTACGCTTTTGAGCCGATAGAAGAAACGTACCGGTGGCTATGCAAAACGCGCGATTTAAATACAGAGGGGCAAATTCATCCGATAAAAAAGGGCTTGGGAAGCAGCGAGTGTGAATTAAAGATGACACTGGTTGCAGGAAACAGTATGGCAAATCGTGCTCATAATGAGGATGATAATGGGGTTAGTTCCGAGAAAGTCAAAATTACGACGCTGGATAAATTTGTTGAAGAAAATAAATTGACGCGCGTCGATTTCATCAAATCCGATATTGAAGGTGCTGAGCGCGATATGTTGCGCGGAGCAACGAAAGTCTTACAAAAGTTTGCCCCCAAATTGGCAATCTGCACCTATCATTTGCCGGACGACCCCGAAGTGCTGGAAAAAATCATTTTAGATGCCAACCCGAAGTACAAAGTGGTGCACCTTCGCCATAAATTGATGGCGGCGGTGGTATAAAATGTCGCCAAAAATTCGTATCTTTGCACCCCAATACGAAAAAAAATGGCTGACGAAACATTTGTTGACATACAGGGGGCGCGCGTTCACAATTTGAAGAATGTGGATGTGAAGATTCCGCGCGATAAATTGACTGTAATCACGGGGTTGAGTGGCAGCGGCAAGTCGTCGCTGGCATTCGACACGATTTTTGCGGAGGGGCAGCGGCGGTATATTGAGACGTTTTCGTCCTACGCGCGCTCATTTTTGGGCGGTTTGGAACGCCCCGATGTGGACCAAATCACGGGTCTAAGCCCTGTGATTTCGATTGAGCAGAAGACCACCAACCGCAGTCCGCGCTCCACGGTGGGCACTACAACGGAGATTTACGACTTCCTGCGGCTGCTTTTTGCCCGCGCCGGCGAGCCGCATTCCTACCAGAGCGGCGAAAAAATGGTGCGCTACACCGAGGAGCAGATTCTCGAACTCATCACGCAGAAATATGACGGGCAAAAAATCTATATGCTGACCCCGGTGGTGCAAAATCGCAAGGGACATTACAAGGAATTATTTGATGCACTGCGCAAAAAGGGCTTTATGAACGTGCGTGTCGATGGCGAACTGATGGAAATTCGCCCGATGATGAAGCTCGACCGTTACAAAAATCACGCCGTGGAGGTGGTTGTAGACAAGTTGGAGGTGTCTGCCGATTACGCCAATCGCATCAAAGAAAGTCTGGGTGTCGCGATGAAGCTCGGCGAGGGCTTGATGATGGTTTTGGAGCAGGAATCGGGCGATGTGCGCTATTTCAGCAAGCACTTGATGTGCCCTACAACGGGCATTTCGTATAGCGAGCCGGCACCGCACAATTTCTCGTTCAACTCGCCGCAAGGGGCGTGTCCGCGCTGCAAAGGCATCGGCACGGTCAATAATATTGATATGGAAAAGGTGGTGCCCGACCCCAAATTGAGCGTGCATCAGGGCGGCATCGCGCCGCTCGGAAAGTATCGCAACGCGCTGATTTTCTGGCAAGTAGAGGCAATCCTCGAAAAATACGAAGTTACGCTCAACACGCCGCTGGGAAACGTGCCCGAAGAGGCATTGGACGAAATAATGAACGGCACCGAAGACCGTCTGAAAATCAAAAACGATGCGTTCGCCCACGCAGGCTATGCGCTTAGTTTTGAGGGAGTTAATAAATATATCAGTATGCAGCACGAGGCGGATTCGGGTATGGCGCAAAGATGGGCAGACCAATACATCAGCACGTCTGAATGCCCCGAATGCCACGGTCAGCGGCTCAACAGGGAGGCGTTGCACTATTATATCGACGGCAAAAACATCGCTGAACTCGCCGCAATGGATATTTCAGAACTGGCGCAGTGGCTGGGGGGTGAAAAGGTTAAGGGTGAAGGGTGTAAGGTAAAAGGTGAAGGGTTAAAGGTGGAAGGTGAACACCCTTCACCCTCTACCCTCCACCTTTTACCCTTGGAAGAACGTCTTAGCAAGCAGCAAATACAAATTGCGACGGAAATTTTGAAGGAAATTCGCACGCGCATCCGCTTTCTGCTGGATGTGGGGCTGGATTATTTGTCGCTCAGCAGGGGTTCTACCTCGCTTTCGGGCGGCGAAAGTCAGCGCATCCGCTTGGCTACGCAGATTGGCTCGCAACTTGTGAATGTGCTCTATATCCTTGATGAGCCGAGCATTGGCTTGCACCAGCGCGACAATGAGCGGTTGATTACGTCCCTCAAACAGTTGCGCGACACGGGCAATTCGGTGATTGTGGTGGAGCACGACAGGGATATGATGCTCGAAGCCGATTATGTGGTGGATTTGGGTCCGCGCGCCGGTCGCTTGGGCGGCGAAATCGTCTTTGCAGGCACGCCTGCCGAGATGTTGAACGCCAAAACGCTGACGGCGGATTACATCACGGGCGCACAATCCATTCCCGTGCCCGCGAAACGCCGTAAAGGCACCGGCAAAAAAATCGTGATTAAGGGTGCGACCGGCAATAATCTGAAAAATGTGACGCTCCGGCTGCCGCTTGGGATGTTTGTGTGCGTAACCGGCGTGTCGGGAAGCGGCAAATCGACGCTCATCAACGAGACTTTGCAGCCGCTGCTCAGCCAAAAATTTTACAAGTCTATTAAAGACCCGTTGCCTTACGAGTCGGTGGAGGGGCAGGACAATATTGATAAGGTCGTTACCGTTGACCAGTCGCCCATTGGGCGCACGCCGCGCTCCAATCCTGCCACTTACACGGGGCTTTTTTCGGATATTCGCACGCTTTTTGTGGAACTTCCCGAATCGAAAGTGCGCGGCTACAAGCCCGGACGCTTCTCTTTCAACGTCAAGGGCGGTCGCTGCGAGGCGTGCAGCGGCAATGGCTACAAGTCCATTGAGATGAACTTCCTGCCCGACGTGATGGTGCCCTGCGAGGAATGCCACGGCAAACGCTACAACCGCGAAACGCTCGAAGTACGCTACCGCGGCAAATCCATCGCCGACGTACTTGATATGACATTCAATCAAGCCACCGAATTTTTCGAGAATATCCCGCATATCTATCAGAAAGTCAAGGTGTTACAAGACGTGGGGTTGGGCTATATCAAACTTGGGCAATCGTCTACCACCCTCTCCGGCGGCGAAAGCCAGCGCGTGAAACTCGCCACCGAACTGTCCAAAAAAGACACCGGCAACACCCTCTACCTCTTGGACGAACCCACCACCGGACTGCATTTCGAGGACATAAAAGTGCTCTTAGACGTGGTCAATCGCTTGGTGGACAAGGGCAACACGATGGTCATCATCGAACACAACCTCGACGTTATCAAAGCCGCCGACTACGTCATCGACATGGGTCCCGAAGGCGGAAAGGGCGGGGGACAAATACTCTTTGAAGGCACTCCCGAACAGTTGGCAAAATCCGGCGTGGGGCACACAGCGCGGTTTTTGGCTTGACCTTGGGTGAAAACAGGCACCGCTCTACGGTTGTTTATTCACACTGCCCGACAATATGATATACAAAATCACCGGCGCACCCAGCAGCGGCGTGACGGCATTGAGCGGCAACAGCCCATTGGTGAGCGGCACACTCGTCAATAAATTGCAAAAAAGAGCCACCACAGCACCCAGCGCGAGGGTCGCTGGCAAAAGGATGCGCTGATTAGACGTCTTGAAAATCATCCGCGCACCGTGCGGCACCGCCAACCCGATGAAACTGATGGGTCCGCAAAAAGCCGTAACCACCGCCGTCAGAAAACCCGTAACGAGGAGAATATACAACCGCGTGCGACGCACATTTATCCCCAAATTGGAAGCATAATTTTCGCCTAACAGCAAGGTATTCAACGGTTTAATGAGCAGCAATGCCGGCACCAGCCCCACCAGCAGCAGCCCGGCATACATCGCAATTTGCCGATACGACACGTTGGAAAACGACCCCAAGCCCCACAGCACATACGAGCGGATGCTCTCCGGCGGCGCAATGGAATTGAGAATGGAAATGCCCGAAGAAGCCAAATAGCCCACCATCATCCCGATAATCAGCACCATCACGTTGCTTCTGACGCGCACCGAGCAATACAAAATCAACGCCAGCACGATGAATGCCCCCGTGAAAGCCGCAAAAACAGTGCTCAGGATGCTCCCCGAATAGAGCATCACAACAGCAACGCCCAAATTGGCACCGCTACTGATGCCCAGAATGCTCGGTCCCGCCAATGGATTTTGAAAAAGTGTTTGCAGCATCAACCCGCTGACAGCCAATGCCGCGCCCGAAAAGAGTGCTGTAAGTGCCTGTGGCAGACGCGATTGGAGAACAATCCCCGCCCACGCAGCCCGCTCCGCGGGCTGCCCCGTGAGAATGTCCCACACAGCACCCGCCGGAATGTGCACCGAGCCAAAAAAAAGATTACAGAGAAAAAGCCCGAGAATCAAAAGCGTCAGCGTCCCCAAACGTGTATTTAACACGCGCGCATTCATCGCAGCCTGTCCAGCGAGCGGACTAATTTTTCATCTTTTTTGATTGCCAGCATCGCCAAGAGGGCAAAGATAAGTCCGACGATGGGTGCCAAAGCCGGCAGAATCCAGCGATAGCCATTAACAAACTCGTCCGTCAAGTTATTCGCGGTTGTTAGAAACAGCACACCCGCCGCCGCCGCCTCCAAAAGCATGATGGCGTAACAAAATTTGATTTGCCGCTGCCGGTCTTTATAGCGAAGCATAGCGACCACTGCCAAAGCCGCCGTTACTGCGTTGATAAACAGCACGATATTGTCGTGCTGAAAGAGGTGAGCCATCCCGATTGCGATGAGAAACACCACGAGCAGCCAAACCGATTGAATGCGCTGAATCATAACTCTTCGATTTTGTCTTTCAGCGGGTCGCGGTAGTAGATTTCGCCGTCGATAAACTCCTGTGATGCCACCAGGGCTGGTTTTGGGAGTTTTTCGTAGAAACGCGAAATTTCGATTTGTTCGTGATTTTCAAACACTTCGTCCAAACTGTCGGTGTAGGACGAAAACTCTTGCAGTTTGTCGCTCAAATCGTGCTTGATGTCCGACGCGATTTCGTTGGCACGCTTGCCGATGATGCGCACCGTTTGATACACATTGCCCGTTTCTTCTGCCAGACGTTGCATATCGCGGGTCACGGTCGTTTCGGGAACTCTTGATTTGTTGTATTCCATTATTTTATTTCTTTTGCAATTTCGTTATATAATTTCTGAATCTCTTTGCTGTATTTGCCTGTGGGATAGTCGTTTTTGTACGAAAAATATTCGTCGGCGACATCGCGGATGCGCAAATCTTTTTTCTCGTCGATACTTTTGAGCGCCAATTCATACCGCGATTTGAACGTATAGTACATAAAATCTTCGCGGTATTTGGAATACGGATAACTGTTCATCGCATTGCGCGCGGTGATGATGCACGACAAGTAATTGCCGCCGGGGAACGGATAGCCGGGCACATAATCGCCCAGATTGTAGTAGAGCCGCGCCGTAAGCAGTTCTTTTAGAGCGAGTTTGTCCTGCAATTCCTTCAGTGCCTTTTCGGCATCCGGTTTTTTGTCGCTTTGCGGATAATATTCCAAAAATTCGACGAACAGGGCTATCGCCGCGCGGGTGTCTGTCTGGTCGAGGCGCACGTCCGGCGATTGCTCATACAGCCCGTATGCCGCATAATAGCGTGCCAATTCGGCGTATTCGCCTTTGGGGAAAATGCCGTAATAGCGTTGGAAGGTATGCGTAGACGAAACAAAATCCTTGGTCTTGTAATACGCCTGCGCCAACATATAGGTGCCCTCTTCGGCGTGGCTGGTGCCCGCCAAAAGGTAGTTGATGTCCTCCAGCAGGGTAATCGCCTTGGGATATTTGCCCGCATCAAAATACTTCTTGGCAGCCCCGTATTTGACCTCTACGTCGGTGCTTTTAAGAATTTTATTGTACTCTCCGCACGATGCGCACAGAGCCAACAGCAGGCATAAACTCACAATTTTTTGTTTCATACACTTCATAATCTGATTTTCTCGTACTCGGAGCGGGACTTGAACCCGCACAACCTAATGGTCACAAGATTTTAAGTCTTGCGTGTCTACCATTCCACCATCCGAGCAAACCGGTTTCTTTTGCGGGTGCAAATGTACGTTTTATTTTTGAAATATGCAACCCCCCGTTTTGCGGCATTTCATCCCAAATAACTTTTCAGCATCTCGTTCTGATTGTTTTGTTTCAGGCGGCGGATGGCTTTTTCTTTGATTTGGCGCACCCTTTCGCGGGTCAATCCAAATTCGTCGCCGATTTCTTCCAAAGTCATTTCCTGATGACCGATGCCGAAAAACATATAGATGATGTCGCGTTCGCGTTCGCTGAGGATGGAGAGGGCGCGGTCTATCTCGCGCGAGAGCGACTCGTTCATCAGCGTGCGGTCGGCTACGGGCGCGTCTTCGTTCACCAGCACATCGAGCAGGCTGTTGTCTTCGCCATCCACGAAGGGGGCATCCACCGAAATGTGGCGTCCCGACACTTTCAGCGTGTCGGCGATTTTCTCTACCGGCAAATCCAGTTCCTGCGCCAATTCCTCTGCCGACGGCTTGCGCTCGTGCTCCTGCTCAAATTTGGAGAACGCCTTGGTGATTTTGTTCAGCGAGCCTACCTGATTGAGCGGCAGGCGCACAATCCGCGACTGCTCCGCCAAAGCCTGCAAAATCGACTGGCGAATCCACCACACGGCATACGAAATGAACTTGAAACCGCGCGTCTCGTCAAACTTTTCAGCCGCCTTGATTAAGCCCAGATTGCCCTCGTTGATGAGGTCGGGAAGGCTCAACCCTTGGTTCTGATACTGTTTAGCCACGGAAACAACAAAACGCAGATTGGCACGAGTCAATTTGTCCAACGCCTGACGGTCGCCCCGTCGAATGGCTTGTGCCAATTCCACCTCATCCTCCACCGTAATCAGGTCTTCACGCCCGATTTCTTGAAGATACTTGTCCAACGAAGCACTTTCGCGATTCGTGATTGATTTAGTAATTTTTAACTGCCTCATTATCTTGCTGTTTTTTGCGGTGCAAAGGTACGAATTATTTTTGCAAAATCCAAACTTTTTTGAAAACCCCGGTTTATTCTTTGATTATCTTCTTCACAACGCTTTGACTGTCAGTGGTTATTATCACCAGATAGATTCCTTTTGGCAAATGCGATACACTGATGGTGTTTGAATTTGCCGATGCCACAGTGCGCCCTGCAAGGTCTGTGATTTTTACTTTTTCTATCGGCTGTTCCGATTGGATGTAAATCTCGTCTTTTGCGGGATTGGGGAAAATGCTTATTTTTTCCTGTGCTTGCACTTCTTCTACTCCGGTGGGGCTTGCTTTGAATGTTACAACAATCGCGTGATTTTTAGTCACTTCCCGGAAAATGTGATAGCCGTTTGCTTTAGCAGCGGCATCAGGTGCGCCATCTACAAACACCTGGTCGATTTCGTAACCGGAATTGGCGGAAAATGCTACCGCCTGATTTTCACCCGAATACAAATAGGTAGCTCCTGATGGGATTATATGACCTCCTGTGGTAGCATTAGCAGTAACCTCAAATGTACTTGTTCCGTTTGCACTTGTTGGATAAGAAAAACCCGGTAAATTGGGGTGAATATTAATGATTGCCATTTGCAGAGAAGTGAAATTCTGACTATTGGGGTCTAATAGAGAAGTTGCAAAATAGCCATCGGCAGTTCCACCCCAGCCCCAATTGAAATGAAATTTCTTGTCACTACACCTATATCCATCGACCACGAATGCGTGTCCGTCACTTCCTCGTCCGGAATAGAATACAGGTCTTCCCGCCTCTAATTCCCCTATAAGTTTATTGTCCCAATTACCACTGTTATAACTATCCCATCTATCATCATCACGAGTTATTATATCAATCTGGGATTCATAGTTAAAATAGGCAGGTAATGCAGCCATAGGACCAACAGTAGAGCCGACATTAGCAGTACTAACTGACGGTGAATAATCCATTTTTACTGACACTCCACATTCGTACATCAATCTTGCTACGGCGTTTTGATAGATTATATTACCGTTATATTCGGCAGTAGTTTTTTTCATATTTGCCCAATCATAAGTGTCAGTTCTTGTAATGGCTGGTATGGTAATTTCTAATGTCCCTGTTGTAGTTGTATATGAAGGAATTGTTAGGTTTTCTGGAGTTAGTTGATTTATGTATCCTTTTTGCGCCCAATAGTACATAATTTGCGCCATTGCTGTAGCCACGCAACCGGTCAAAGTCTCGCTCCCCCCAACTATCGGACAAGCATTCCAATACGGATAATTTTGATTCCATTCTGTTGTCAAAAGCGGCGACACATCGTTGCAAGCGGGAGTAACCGTTATTGTGGCATCAGCATTTTTGCCGCCGTCTGCCGTTGTAACGCTGATAAATGCCGTACCCTCTGCAAGTCCTTTAAACTCGCCTGTTGAAGAATTTACAAGTTGCAGTTTGTCGCCACCCGAAATGATTCTGAATGTAACATCTCTATTTGTAGCATTAGTTGGAGTAATCGTAAATGGAACAGTAATACGTTCATTTACAGCAACAGAAGCGTTATTAATACTTACGCTTTGAACGGCAGTAGAAGTCGCCGCAAAACTTGCCGAAATGGTATGTCCCTCTTTTACATTAGTAAATGGATGACTATTTATCGCACCAACATCTACACCGTCGATTACAACCTGACTGATATAATACCCTGAATTGGGCGTAATTGTGTAGGATTTGTCGTCTCCGCAAAGTACGCTTGCTGTTCCGCTTGGCGAAATGCTGCCGCCCGCTCCTGCCGTAGCAGTGATGGAATACGATTTCTGTTTAAATGATACGGAAATCGTGTGATTAGCAGTTACATTCGGGAATGTATAACTATTACGCTTGCCAACATCCTCTCCGTCGACCCAAACCTCATTGATTTCGTAACAATCGCTGCTCGGTGTAAAAGTAAATGTTGGGCTGTTACCGCTTGTAACCGATTCCCGACCGTTTGGCGAAATGCTGCCACCTGCACCTGCCGAAGCGTCAATGGCGTATGTCGAAGCCGGGTCTTGCGTTACCGATACCGTTGCTGTAGTACCACTTGTGACACCGGTAATCGTAACAGTCGCAGAGAGCTGAGAAAGAGAAGTATTTGCCGAAGCCGTCATCGTGAAAGTGCCGTTACCGCTTCCACTCGTTTTAGACAGTTCAAGCCACGAAACACTGGATTCAATTGTCCAACTTTGGGTGGAAGTAATCGTTATGTCGGTCGAAGTTTCGCCACTTGATGCGAAAATATATGAAGTCGGCGAAACATCAAGAGTTTCCTCAACAGTAACCGTTTGAGAAGCGCAACTTGTTATGTTGTAAGTTCCTTCGGCGCGGACATAATAAGTTGTTTCTGAAGTTGGGCTAACGGTAATGCTTTCACCGTAGCCAACCCATGTATCGCCGCAAGAGCCGCTATACCATACCCAATTTGCATTTGTTCCGAGCGAGCCGCCCACAACCGATAAAGTAGTGGATTCACCACTAACGATGGCAGAGTTTCCGGAAATGCTTGTTGGAGCGACCGAAGTATTAACCGTTACATACACCTTCTGTTGCGCACTGCTGCCACAGCTGTTATTCGCTGTTACAGATATATCGCCGCTTTGTGCGTTTGCACCCGGAGTTGCAGAAATACTTGTAGTTGTGGAACTACCCCACCAGCCATCCGGATAAGTCCAAGTATAACTTGTGGCACCCGATACAGGCTCTATGCTGTAAGTTCGTGCGCCGCCGCCTGCGGATATGGATGTTGCTCCGGAAATTTCTCCCGGCATTGAAGGCGTAGAATTGACGGTTACCCACACTCGCTGCTCCGAACTGCTGCCGCAATTATCATTTGCTTTCACTGTAACATAACCACTTTGTGCGCTTGAACCCGGAATAAGAAACACATCATATTGTTGGCTATCAATATGGTAAAATCCGTCAAAGGACCAGCCTTCCGGATAAGTCCAATCATAACTTGTGGCACCTGACACCGGCACTACAAAGTAGTTTTTTCTTCCATCTCCTGCACACACCGTTGTTGCCCCTGAAATTGAACCCGGTGTTGAAGGCGGCGTAGAAGACGGGGTGCTAAACAGCTTCATTTCACCGGTTTCTATTCCGGCACTATAATCCCCCCAATAAGCCCACTCATAAGTAGTATTTTGGGATAATCCGGTAAGATTTATAATATCACTGTCGCCTGATACATAAGTCCAGGCACTGCTGCTACCATAAACTCTGTATCTAACCCCTCGACAGCCATAGCCACTGACATTGCAGACACCGCTTAACTGTACCGAGCCACAAGTAACACCACTTGAAGAACCGGTAGAAACAAAAGTAGATGAACTCGGTACAACAGTAAAATTATAACTGCTATCGTTTGTGGTATTTATCATTTCTGCTCCCGATGAGTTATATACAACGATACAAACTCTGTAAGTGCCTGCAACAGTGAGAGTAACACCGCATTTTTTAGAATTTTGATTTGTCGAAGTTATATCTGTCCAACTTACAAGATAAGTGGTCAAATCATTGACATTCCTTAAATATACACGATAATGGCTAAAAGTGCCATTATAAACAGACGGCTTTAATTCTATATAGCCGGTTTTAACAACTTGTGAAGTGATATTGCTCCAACATTGGTGGTCGGCAGAACTGTTGCCAACAGAAAATGAGGCATTGATAGCCAATGCTTTGCTTCCAAATGCAGAGAGGCAAAAAACCGTTGCGAAAATTAAAATCTTTTTCATTTCTGTTCCTCCTTTCCGTTAGAGTTAGTACCAAGATATTGCTGCCATTGCTGTTTCGTTTCCTGTGTAGGCGTAATATCGTTATCAATGGCAAACTGAATTTGCCGCGCATACTCGCCAAGCCACCATTTCAAATTGGCGGGCATATCGTCGGCAGAAAACCCGTTCGTGTCGGAATAGCCTATCACCGGAGTAACGCGGTCGTCGCCCGCCACGATAACAAAACCCTTGTTATCCTCTCCGCCAAACACATAGAAATAGACGGTTTCGTCGGCACTCGCAGAGCGCAAAGTGGCGTTGCCATTTCCGTCGTCAATGTTACGGTTGCTACTTGTGTACAGCAGTTGCAATGTCTTTTGCGAATCACCGGCACTGCGGAGCGAAGCCGAAGCCGGCAATAAAACCTGATATGCCACCCTGTGAGCCACATTTTCACCTATCGGCTCACCCCAAAGCGGCGATGCAAAGATTGCCGCAGCTAAAAAAAGAACTATTCTTTTCATAAATTTTTAATTGTTTGTATAAAACTGCGCCGCAAAGGTAAGCATTATTTTTGCAAATGCCAAACTTTGAAAACACCGGGGGTCATAAAAATAAGTGTTTTCTTATTTGGTAATTTAGAACAAATATGTTACCTTTGCGGCGTTAAAGAGAGAGTTGTTTAGTTTATTCTTAATTTAATTGGTTAAAAAATGAAATTTTCGGAGCTATATCGCTTACTCGAGGCTAATGGATGGACGATTAAGAAAGGGAAAAAACATACAAAGTATGTTCATCCTGATTTTTCTATACCGGTTCCGGTTGGCAGGCATCCGAGTAAAGAAGTTCCGACAGGCACATTAGAAGCGATTAAAAAGGAGGCGGGGCTTAAATAGACCTGTATAAAGTATAATTTAAATTGTGATTTATGAAAGTATTTGCAGTGATTGAAAGGGCATCGGATGGCGGATATGGCATTTGTTGTCCTGATTTGAAAGGTGTAGCATTGTATGGCTATGGGTTGACGGAACAGGAAGCTAAAGAAGATTTGCTATTTAATCTCGAAGGCATTTTAGAGCATTATGAAGAAGAAAATCTGCCGCTTCCGGAAGTATTAAATGGAAAAATCGTATTTGAATACAAATATGATTTTTCAGGATTTTTTCAGGCTTACCCTATTTTTAATGTTTCAGAGTTAGCAATTACGGTTGGGGTCAATTCCTCTTTGTTGCGAAAATACAAAAAAAGGTTGGCGTTTGCATCGCCACGTCAGAGGAAAAAAATAGAGACAGGCATCCATTCGTTGGCTCAAAAACTAAGTACAGTGCAATTCTAATTTATGAATTATGCTAATGGAAACAAAATTAACGTGTGGCGACCCTTACGAACCAACACATCCGGGGGAGTTCCTTTTGGATGAAGTTGTCTATTTGAATTTATCGCAACGAGAGCTTGCGCAACAAATTGGCGTGCCCTATAAGGTGTTTCATTCCATACTGAAAGGCAAACATCCGGTAACGCCTGAGCTTGCTGCTCTATTTGAAACATTAGAGTTGGGTTGGAAAGCCAAAGAATTGCTGCATCTGCAAGCAGATTACGACCGTATGAAGGCAACAGAAAAATTCCGCAAGAAAGCGGCAAAAACGACATTTGCCTCCCTTCGGAAAGTGGCGGCTGTCTTTGCTTGAAAGCATAGTGCGGCAATTCAAAAAAAATGCTTACCTTTGCACCCGTTGAACAAAAAAAAGCAACAATAAAATGAAAAATTAGAATTATAAAACATTGACAACAGGGCTTTTACGCTCTTATTCTCTCTAATCTGAAACGTAGTAAATTTCAAGAGACGTCTGAGAGTAAGTTGCGAAAGTACGCGCCTGACGGTGCGGGCTGTTCGTGCTTATTTAAGACATACGGCTTTTACTACGTGCCCAGATTAGGTAAATAGGCAATAAAAATCGAACAGTTTCGCGCTTTTTGTTTGCCAAATGAGTTTAAGAGTTTAGGGCATAAACTCTTAAACAAGATGAGAAATAAGATTTTAAAAGTTCATACGAAGAACATATAGTTAGCCACATCAGGGTTATTTCCTTGGTGTGGCTTCTCGTGTGTCTCGTCATTGCGGGCTTGACCTGCAAAATCAATTAGTAAAAATATATACAATTAAAAAATTTATTCAATTTAGTTAAAAAAAATGACTCTTTATGAAAAAGAAAATGTTCAAAAAAACAATGATGACGCTCGCGGCGGTGTGCTGCTTGAGCGCAAGTAGCGCGGTTGCAGCAACCTCGTACACTCTAAGTGGTAGCACCCTCACCATTACCGGCACGGGGGCAATGGACAATTACTGGTCCGGCAATGCGCCGTGGTATTCTGACCGCACTTCTATCACCACGCTTGTGATAGACAACGGGGTTACAAGTATTGGTAATTATGCTTTCTATGATTGTAGCGGTATCACCTCCATTACTATTCCCGGTAGTGTAACAAGTATTGGCAGTTCTGCTTTCTATGAATGCAGTAATCTTTCTTCGGTAACCATTCCGCAGGGGATAACGAGCATAGGAGACTATGCCTTCAAAGGTTGCAACTCCCTTGCTACGGTGAACTACAATGCCACAAATTGTACTTCAGTTGGTGGAAGTAGCAGTTCTATTCGTTCCTACGCAGCGTTTGAAAACCTTTCGTCCATTACAACGCTGAATATTGGAAGTTCTGTTACAAGGATTCCGGACTATGCGTTTCGTGGTTGCAGCAGTATTACCTCTATTACTATTCCCAACAGTGTAACAAGTCTTGGCACTCAAGCCTTTTCCGGTTGCAGCGGAGCAGCTTCATTAAGCATAGGTAATGGACTTATAAGCATTCCTTCTTCTGCTTTTTACAATTGCAGTAATCTTACTTCAGTAACCATTGGCACCGGTATCACCAGCATTGGCAGTGATGCCTTTTATGGTTGTACCTCTCTTGCTACGGTGAACTTTAATGCGGAAAATTGTACTTCAATGAATAATGCATTTTTCAACCGTACATCACTGATGACACTGAATATAGGAGCGAGCGTAAGAACTATTGTTGCCTTGGCGTTTCGTGGTTGCAGCAGCATTACCTCCATTACTATTCCCAACAGTGTAACAAGCATTGGCGATAATGCCTTTGATGGATGTAGCGGAGCAACATCATTAAGCATAGGTAGTGGACTTACAAGCATTTCTGCTTCTGCTTTCAGCGGTTGTAGTCGTATTGCCTCCATTACTATTCCCGATAATGTAACAAGTGTGGGCAATTATGCTTTCTATGATTGTAGCGGAGCGACTTCACTAAGCATAGGTAGTGGACTTAAAATCATTCCCGGTGCTGCTTTTCAGAATTGCAGTAATCTTCCTTCGGTAACCATTCCGGAGGGTATAACGAGTATAGGAGACTATGCCTTCCAAGGTTGCAATTCCCTTGCTACGGTGAACTACAATGCCACAAATTGTACTTCAGTTGGTGGAAGTAGTATTCGTTCCTACGCAGCGTTTGAAAACCTTTCGTCCATTACAACGCTGAATATTGGAAGTTCTGTTACAAGGATTCCGGACTATGCGTTTCGTGGTTGCAGCGGTATTACCAATGTAACCATACCCAACAGCGTTACCACTATGGGCGCGTCTGCTTTTTACAATTGCAGCGGTCTTACCTCTGTAATTTGTCATGCTACTACACCGCCAACGTTAGGCAGTAGTAATTTTACTTCTGTGAGTGCCGATGTGTTGTATGTACCTGCCGGTTCCTTGAATACTTACAAAACAAATAGTAGTTGGAATAATGCCTTTGGCACAATATCTGCGCTTTCAGGCACTAAAATCGGAAGCATTGATGCAGAATTGTTGGTGTATCCCAACCCCACCACCGGCATAGTGTATGTGAACAACGCCAATGGCGCAGGAATCAAAGTGCACAACCTGAACGGCGAATTGCTGCAAACGACCGGCGAAAGCCGAATAGACTTGTCAGCCTATCCGAGCGGCGTTTATTTGCTGCGCGTAGGGAATAAGACTTTGAAAGTCATAAAAAAGTAGTTTGAACCACGATTTTAATAAGATTTTCAAGATTAACAAGATGGAGGATTGGCAGGATTTTTTTTGTAATCCTGCTAATCCTCAAAATCTTATTAAAATCGTGGTTCAGACGATTTACAAAAAAAACGAATTATTTCTGCAAATTCCAAACTGCCAAAATGTCGTTCACCACTTTTCGGACGAGATTGATGGGTATGGCAAACGAATAGCCCACATAACTGCCCGTTTCGGAATAAATCATTGCGTTGATGCCCACCAGTTCGCCTTTGGTGTTGACCAGCGCGCCGCCGCTGTTGCCGGGATTCACTGCGGCATCGGTCTGTATGTAGGTCTGAAACTTTTCGGCGCGCGCGCGCATCTGCGGCGAGCGACCGCGACGACCATCCGGCGCAAAGAGATTGGCGCGCCCCGTTGCGCTCACAATGCCCGCTGTGACGGTGGACGTGAGGTTAAACGGATTGCCGACGGCGAGCACCCACTGCCCCACTTTCAGCGCGTCGGAGTCGCCAAAGGGGATGACGGGGAAGTTTGCGCCCTCAATTTTCAGTAGCGCAATGTCGGTGGCGGCATCGCTGCCGATGAGTTGCGCCACGTGGGTGGAGTCGTCGTTGGTGATGATTTCTATTTCGTCCGCACCGTCAATCACGTGATGATTGGTCACGATGTAGCCGTCCGGCGAAACAATCACGCCGGAGCCAAAGCCCACCCGCGGCTGCGGCTGATACTGTTGCCCGCTACCGAAGCCGAAGAAAAACTCAAACGGGTCGAAATAGCGTTGCTGCAACTCGCGCCGACTGGGGCGGCTCACCGATTTGATGTGCACCACGGCATTCACGCTCTGCTCGGCGGCAAACGTAAAGTCGGTGTTTTCGGCAGGTGTGGCATACCTGACAGCCTGAAATCCCGGCGGATTAGCAGGCGCAATATCGGACATTTTGTCAGTTCTTGTCATGCAGGCATACGTCCCCACGCCCACCGACGCGCTCAAAAGGCTTACCCAAACGAAGCCTAATAACATTTTCCAATTCGTTTTCATATAATCTATTCTTTTAAGTTAAACATACTAATCGCTGTACAAATAACGTGCTAAAATTCTTTTTTCGTATAGTCGTCGCCGTTTTTTAACAAAAATTTGATGTTTTTTACTTCGCGATAAGTTCCAAAAGCATTTTCATCCCAGCCTCGCAGGCGGCAACAATATTTTCCGCGCGCTCGCCCTCAAAATGGAAGACGGTGGATTGCAGCCGGTCGTTGCAAGCGGCGGCAATTCGGACTGTCCCCACCGGTTTGTCGGGCGTGCCGCCGTCGGGACCGGCTATGCCGGAGGTGGCTATGGCGCAGTCGGTGACGAAAATGCGCTGCGCACCGCGTGCCATTTGTTCGACCACGGGTTGGCTCACTGCACCGTGCGCGGCTATGTCGGCGGCATTCACGCCCAGGATGTGGATTTTCGCCTCGTTGGCATACGACACCACGCCGCCCTTGAAATACTGCGAACAGCCCGGTATGGCTGTGAACAGCGATGCCAGCCGTCCGCCCGTGCAACTCTCGGCAACGCTTAGCGTTAAGCCCCTTTCTTTCAGTAGTTTATCTATCGTGTGTTCGTTTGTCATTTTTTTTCAAATCAAACGGTATGTTATGCGGTGGTAGGGTGTGGTGCCGAATTGGCGGATGGCGGCGCGGTGCTTTGGGGTGGGGTAGGCTTTGTTTTGGAGCCAGTTGTAGTGCGGAAATTCGGCGTGCAGCGTGCGCATCAGTTCGTCGCGGTGCGTTTTGGCTAACACCGACGCGGCGGCTATGGACAGGTATTTGCTGTCGCCTTTCACGATGGTTTGGTGGGGGATGGTGCCGTAGGGCTTGAATTTGTTGCCGTCCACGATGATGAATTGGGGGCGAATGCTCAACAAGTCCAGCGCGCGGTGCATCGCCAGAATGGAGGCATTGAGGATGTTTATCTCATCAATTTCGCGGTTATCGACCATCGCCACAGCCCACGCCACAGCCTCGCGTTCGATGACAGGGCGGAGGCGTTCGCGTGCTTTTTCGGTCAGTTGTTTGGAGTCGTTAAGCCCCGTGCACGCAAAATCATCGGGCAATATCACGGCGGCGGCAACCACCGGTCCCGCCAAACAGCCGCGACCGGCTTCGTCGCATCCGCATTCCAATTCGGAGGTGGAAAAGCGGCTTAGCAGGGGAATTTTATTTCTTTGCATAGCGCGGCTTGGGCGAATGCAATTCACTCCTGCGTTTTTGCCATCCCCGCCACGCAAGATACAAGCCGGCAACGATGAAGGGGATGCTCAGCCATTGTCCCATATCGAGTGTCATACCTACTTCAAAGTCCTCCTGCACGTTTTTCAGGTATTCGATGAAGAAGCGCGGGAGGAAAATGCCTGTCAGGAAGACGCCGAAAATCAGCCCTGCGTATTTGTGGTCTTTGCGCTTCCAATACATCCAGAGGCAGATGCAGGACGTTAGGATGTAGAAAAACATCTCGTAGAGTTGCGTCGGGTGGGAGGGCTGTGAGAATATCGGTTCATACCCACGCGCCACGTGGTGCAGGTTTTCGATAAAACGAAAGCCCCACGGCATATCGGTCGCGTGTCCATAAATTTCGTGATTCATCAGATTGCCGAGGCGGATGAATGCGGCAGAAAAGCCCACCGGCACCACCAGGCGGTCGAATGTCCACATCATACTTTTCTTCGTCACCCGTCGGGAATAAATCCAGATAGCGATGACGATGCCGAGCGTGCCGCCGTGACTTGCCAATCCGCCTTCCCAAATCTTAAAAATCTCCACCGGATTGGCGAGGTAATACTTCGGCGCATAAAACAGGCAATGCCCCAGCCGAGAGCCGATAACCGCCGAAGTGATGACGTACAAAAACAGTTGCTCGAACCACATTTCGGGCAATTTCTCGTTCCTCCACTGCTTCCACACCAACCACGCCCCCACGGCAAACGCGAGCGAAAAACAGATGCCATACCAGCGCACCTCCCGCCCAACGAAAGGGATAAGAAACGCAACAGGGTCGGCTGTCCAAGTAATGTATGCTAACATAAAATTACAAATTTAAAATTGTGCAAAGGTAAGCATTTTTTTTATTGATTATCCACAATCACACCATTTTTTTTATGTAGCGACGTGGCGCGCCGCGTCGCTATGATGCAGGCGGAGCCTATGCCGAACGAGGGACAATGTGTAATTTTATGCCTTTGTGTGTAAAAATTAACATACGGGCGGAGAGCGAGTTTGGTGCGAGCGAGGTCCGACCGAAGTCCCGATTATTTTTTGGTCAAAAACGATTGATTTTCGGCAGAAATTCAGGGTTTTTAACTGTGTTTTTAATGGTTTTTATGATATTGGTGTTGTGTGCCGAATTCTATGTTAACTTCCAAATAAAATCATAAAAAAATTCATCAATTTAACTTTTTTTAAGCTGCCACTTGTTTTGCAGGACGAATATAATCTTTTTTATAAAACTCCTTGCTGTTGACAAGAGCAAACATGATATGCACCAATTTGTTCTTTACATTGTTGAGTACGACCCCTTTGTGTTTGCCCTCAGCCATTTTGCGCTGGTAATAACGTTGCAATTTTTCGTCATGCCGTATGGCACATAATGCCGCTTGCGTGAGCAAAGCTTTGATTCTTTTGTTTGCCAGATGACTGACATGCGGAGGCGTTTTTAGACATGTCCCCGAATCTTTACCAAAAGGGGCAAGCCCAACAAAAGTGGCAAATTGCCGACCGGTTTCAAAACGAGTGAAGTTGCGCGTGGCAACGATGATGGCAACGGCATTTATCAAACCTATCCCTACAATAGATATAATAATTGCGTAGGTCTCATTCAACTTTTCGTTGGCATAAATCACTTTTTTCATCTCTTCTTCCACCTCTTTTATCTCTTTGTTCAGCCGTTCAATATCGCTTTGTGAGCGTTTGCAAATAAAATTTGCTGCTGCATTTTCTTGCAATACACCTCCCAGTTCTTTATCAGAAACTTGATGTATTACTCTCATATTCACTAAACGCTCTCTGTAAGACTGCAATAACTCCAATGACTTTAGGTTCTCATCATATAATTGATAAGCCCTCATTCTGTCTTGAAAACGGGTAGCATACAGGGCTATATCCCGACTGTCTATTTTGTCGTTTTTATCACGACAAATCCCTTTGGAAAACTTAATCTGCACCGGATTGTCTAACCACATAACCAGCCCTTGTTTAGCCAAAAACTCACTCAACAGGAGACTGTACAAACCGGTGTTTTCGCCACAAAACAACCAATCCGTTTGCGGAAGATAAGTTTGTTTTTTAACCCATTCCAACATCTCTTCATACCCTGTTTGGACGTTGGCAAACTGCTTGTGTTTTGCCGTCTCCAAATCAGCCCCATGTATCACCGATACATCGAACGTCGCTTTTGAGAAATCAATCCCAATGAATAAATTCTTTTTCATACCTTTGTACTTTAATTTGTTATTAAAAATTATCATTAAGTTTGGATTTAACCGAGAAGCCGGGCGTACTAATACCTTAAATAGGATTCAAAGCCTAACATTCTATTTAGTATCCCTCAGCTTGACTGACAATGGTCTAATTCGGCGCGTAGATTTCAAAATCTAATTAGGCACTTAGTTTACCATTTGTCAGTCGGTTAAATCTTTACTTTCTCACAACAAAAGTAATGATTTTACCCCGGATTTAAATTTTCCGCAAACTTAAGGTTAGGCACAATATATTGGTAGAAAATGTCCATCGCCCCCACCTCGTCGTGGTTGGTAAGGGCTATCTTTATGAGCGTAGGCAAAGCGCGAATGCGCATATCGTAGCCCTGCGCCAAAAATTCGTAGAGCAATTTGTACTCAAAAGGAATGTTGGACAGATAATCTAATTTGTCTTCGTTCAATTTCTCTTCCGTATCCAATCGGGCAAGTAGCAAGCCATAGACAAGGGTTTGGGAATAGGTGTCGCAAAAATCGGCTAATTCGTAATGGTAGTTGATGGACTGCTGATACCCTTCAAATAAATTTTTAAATTTCATGTAGAAAGGTTTATTTTCATTGTTTTTATCCGCTATAAATTGGCGCAACGACACCGAATAGTAAAAACTCTGCGCTGCAAGTGCATTCACCAGCGTTTTTTTGGTGCGTATATAGGGATAATCGTAGTGATAGAAATCGCGCAAGAGATTGAGAAAATCCTGTATGCCGGTGGGGTCGGCAGAAAGTGTAATATCGTGCGTTTGCTTGCCCGATTGCAGCAAAATAAAGTGGTGATAGTTGGTGATAATAATATTTTCGCACGTTTTGGCATACTTTTTTATCTGCTCGCTGTTGATGAGATTTTCGAGTTTGTGGTTTGGTTTTTTACATTCGATAAAGCCCACAAGCGTTTTGAAAAGTGTTTCTTCTCCTTCATACACAAAAAAGTCGGGCGTTCCGTCCACTTCAATCCCGCTGTGCCGGTCTTCCTGAATGGCAATGGTGTGCTTGTTCGGCATTTGAAGGCTGTTGATAAGCGTTTCAAAGGGCGTGCGGTATTGGATTTCTTCGCCGTCGGGGTGTTTAGCAAGGAATTCAAGGTAATTTCGCACTGATTGCGCCACTACGGGAGTTTCATCAATGGTTGCCATAAGTGTATGTTACGTTATAGACCCAAATTTTTCGGGTGAAAATCTTATTTGCGCCAAAAATAATTGCTTGGCGACCCAGCGGATGGGCGATAGCCCTTGTCGCCTTCGCTGAAATTGAACAATTGAGCCACTCCGAAGATTAGGAAGGGTAATAATAAGCCGATTAGCAGGCTCCACGCATAAATACAATTTCGTTGAGGCACTTCCGGATTGCCTGCCGATGGCGATTCCAGCACTTTGGCGCTTTCCGTGTCAAGAGCAGTTTTCCACTCCATGGTTTGTTTTTCACGCAACAAATAGTCGCGCCTCGTCAATCCACTGTTGTATTCCAGCAGCAGCATCACCAGATTGACATCAATGCCCTTGCCGTAGATTTGGAAGATGATGTCCCTCTCGATACTCTCCTCAATATCGTCACCCTCGCCACCCTCGTCGGGTACATGACCGGTCGCCTGTTCGTCGTCGTTTTCTAAAAACTTCAGCCTCGGATATTCGCTTTTTGGCAAAGTGAATTTGCCCGATGCCGTGTTGTTTTGCCGGTGGCTCTTGATATTTTGCTTCAAAAGTGCTAATTCTTCATGCACATTTTCCAAACTTTGGTCAATCAGTGCCACTTCTTTCTGCACTAACCGGCTTTTTTCGTCCGCTATTTCCGCGTTGTAGTGCTTTATCAAGCCTGAAAGGAAATTTTTGCCGCGCAGTTCATTCGTTTCGGTCAGCGACAAATAGACCAGCGTTGTGTTTCCACCCACCTGCATATCCACTTTCACGGCATTCGCATATTTCTTCGCCACCAATAGCGGCGGGGTCACCACAATCGACACCAGCCCGCCCGGCTTCAATTTATTTCCGGCATCGCCATCCGACAGCAGCAAATCGCCGACGGGAGTCGATAGAACTATTGGCAATTTTGGCGCCTCGGCGGAAAAAGTTTTTTGACCATACGAGCCAACAACCGTGATTGCCTGTTTCGTCTGTTTCACATCTAATTTCAGTTCGCTGTTCAAGCGCGTGAGTGCAAAAGAATCCACCAGCAGTTTCACCGGTGTTGTGCCTTTAACCGCATAATTGGTGTGATAGCCATTGTCTCGCACCACTTTTTCCATCAAATCACGCGAATGAAACCGGTCCACTTCGGCTGCCATGTCGCGCAGCATCACGCCGGCTTTCACATGGTAAACAGGCGTTGCAAAACGGGCATAGTAGATATGACCCACTACCACACACAGGAGAATGGACACGGCAAACCATATCCAATTGTACCCCAAAGTCCGGACAATCCACTGCAACACCGAACCGACTATGCTTTGTTTATTGTTATTGTTATTTTCCACTCGCAATGATTATTTGTTTATCTGTTTCAAAATTATACTCCCCTTCAATTCCGCTTTTTTTATCTCGGCGGGATTTTTCACATCAATGCCCTGTTCCGACAAATCGGGATAGGTCAATTTCAGTGTTTTAGGCACATTCAGCGGCGAATTGATGATGCTCCTGTTGGCTTCATATATATATGACCAATAGGCGGTATTGCCATAGTGACGCTCCGCCTCATCCATCAAATTAGTTACCTCCGGCAACTTTGCCTCTGCCGCCTCCCTTTCCAAAGAAAAAAAGGCGACCACAATAGCGAGGAGCAACACCGCACACAGTGCAATCAAAGCCTCACGAGCATCTGCATGGAACGCAAACTTTTTCGGCACACGAGGCTCATCACCCCCTTTTTCAGGCTCCGGGTCTACTTTCTTAACACCACCCTGCACCCCTCTAACATCCCGAGTCGTGGTCGTAGTTGTGGTTGTGGTTGTAATCACAGGCTTAGCCGTAATCACAGGCTTAGTAGTTGTAGTCGTAGTTGTCGTAACCGGTGGCAGACCTTCGTTCAGCACCTTCCGCAGCGGCGTCGCCACCGTATAGAGCACCCGAACGCCGCGGTCACTTACTATCGGCTTGAAAGTGCCTATCTCCGGCAAATTCACCGGCTGATTGGCACTCAATGGGTCGGAGATAATCTCCTGGGCAGCCGCAATGAAGGCAAGACTATTCGCGGGTGTCCCCGACAGACTTTGCATGACAGCGTTGTCCGGCGTAGCAGCCTTAAACGCTGCCGAACGCCGCCCCGCCAACTCCTGAAGTTCGAGATAGCCCAAACCCGGAATTATTATACGTTCACCCTTTTTCAGGGTAGCCGAAATAGTCGCCTGTAGTTCTTCTTGCGTCATTATTCTTATGTTAGTTGTGCTTGTTTAGTGCGATGAAAGAAAATCAATTTCTTTTTCCACGAAGGGGATACTTTCTTCCTGTATCCGCGCAGTCACTTCCGCCAAAGCGGCTGTAATCGGTTGCACGCAGGCCACTTTGTAGTCTTGATAGGTTTCTTCCATCAAGCCTTGCTCCTCGTAGAGCGACTCCACGAGTTCTTCATGCTGGTCAACCACTTCCTTGAACTTGATTTCCAATTCGGACAAGTTCGATAACAACTGTTCCAAAATTGCTCTCTGGTGAGCAAAAGACGTTAATTTTGCCATGTTTTTTTATGTTTTAAAAGTACATTAAATGTTTTTTCCGCGCAAAGGTAATACTTTTTTTTATTACTGCCAAATAATTTTTCATTTTTTTTCAAATTATCTACTAAAAAAAATGCGTAACCCGTTTATTGCGGCAGCAACAGGCGGAAGCCTACGTTGAAGAGGCGAATGCCCGACTCGTGGCTGCCATAAGCCGGTAAAACACACTCTCTCGCAAAATTGAACCAACTGCCGCCGCGATACTCAAACTGCGTAGGGTCGGGACTCCCGCTACACCATTCCCATACGTTGCCGGTCATATCATGAAGCCCTAACTCGTTGGGGGCTTTACCACCAACTTCGTGTGTGCCAACGTCGAGGCCGGCGGTGGGCAGGTTAGGTCTTAAAGGGTCCATATCCGGCCAATACCACGCCACGTCATCAATGCTATTGCTGCCGCTGTAGAGGTAGCCGCGCGAGCTTTGTCCGCCCGTGGCGGCATACATCCATTCCGTGTTGGTGGGTAATCGGAATTTTTTGCCGGTCAATTCATTGAGCGCGACCATAAACTCCTGTGCATCAGTGTAATTGACATAATACAACGGATAATTGTCGCCGTAGCCATATTTGAGTGTGGCTTGCCTCTCTGCTGACTGGTCGGGCGAATTGCCCATCACCCTCCCCCAAAGTTTCTGCGTTACCTCATATCTTCCAATTTTGAAACTACTGCTGCCCGGTACGACGACCAGATTCAACTCTAATTTATCATAATCCATGTATTGTGAAACAGCAACCTCTTGGGTGAGTGCTCCCGACGAAAACTGAAGGCGGGCATGGCGTTTACTTTGCGACAGATTTCCAGCCACAGTGAGCGTAACAGTTTTGTTGCCTGTGCCGAAAGTGGGGTTGACCGTGCACCACTGTGGACCCTCATTTCCAACAACAACTGTCCACGTACCGTTGCTCGTTACGGCAATGTTATAGTTAGACGGCGTATCCTCAGCCACAATACTTGTTTTATCCACCTCTAACGTAGGGGCAGGGGGGGGAGGGTCAGGGATTATAGCGTCAGCCCCCTTTTCTTTATCGCAACTGCCGAACACCGTCAGCGTTGTCAAAATAAATAAAAATATCTTTTTCATTTTGTTGTTGTATTTCGTATTTTATTTATTGTGTCTTTTTTTCAGTTCATTCGCCAAATCTTCGAGGCGATAGCCCTTGGAGGAGAGGAGCACAATCAGGTGATAGACGAGGTCGGAAGCCTCGTAAATCAGCCGTTCGTCGTTGCCTGCCATCGCTTCGATGACCGTTTCGACGGCTTCTTCGCCCACTTTTTGCGCCATCCGGTTGATGCCCTTCGCGAATAGCGACGTGGTGTATGACCCTTCCGGCATCTCCCTGTGGCGGCGGTCGATGAAATCCTGCAAATAGCGCAGAAAGAGGATGTCTTCGCTGTTCGTTTCGTTGAAACAGGTGTCGGCACCCGTGTGGCAAACCGGACCCACCGGCTCAACCTTGACCAGCAACGTGTCGCGGTCGCAATCTTCGGCGATAGACACCACGTTCAGGAAATTGCCGCTCTCCTCGCCCTTCGTCCACAAGCGATTTTTGGTGCGACTAAAAAACGTTACCTTGCCCGTCTCCTCCGTCTTCGCCAACGCCTCCGGATTCATAAAACCGAGCATCAGCACCTTCGACGTGGTGTTGTCCTGAATGACAGCGGGGATTAGCCCGCCCATTTTACTGAAATCCAAATTCATACTGTCCATAATCAAGAAATCGCTGCAAAGGTACAAAAAAATTACGAATTAAAAATTACGAATTACGGCTAATTCTTTTTTTCAGGGCAAACGCATCTTAATTTATGTGGAAATCTCTTTTGCGGTTAGGCACACTATATTGGTAGAAAAAAAACAGCAGAGCCGAAATCACTTCGCCTCTGCCGCACAATAGATTTATTTTTTATCAAATCTTCACTAACTTCAATGCTTTTGTGCCAATGCGCACGATGTAAATACCTTTTTGCAATTGGCTTACCGGGATAACTTCCACAGAATTTTTCGCTTTGTGCGTGAGCACTGCGCGACCGTTTGCATCATAGAAGCGTATCGTTTCGTTGCCTTGCAAGCCGGTGATTGTTACACTTTCGGTTGCCGGGTTGGGATACAACTTCGCTGTTGCAACTTCTTCCACGTCGGGGAGGCCTGTGCCATCGCCCGGTTCACCTGGTTCACCCGGTTCTTCACTTTCTTCCAGTTTTAAGGATTCAGAAGGATCCGAGGTCAGAGGAGTTGTGCCATCTTCAAAGGTTACCGTCACCGTGAAGGTGTAGGTTTCGCCGGGGGTCAAGCCTTCCACTGTGATGGGGCTTTCTGCGTCTTCTTTTGAGATGTTTCCGGGGTTGGACACTACCGTGTACTTGGTAACTGCCTTGCCTTCGTTATGGGCAGTGAACGCTACTGTTGCCTTACCGTCGCCTGCAGTGCCTTTTGTAACATTATCAATGGTCGGTGCCGTCGGGTTTGGTTCCGGATCCGTATCTGTTGCTGGTGCCAGAATCGTTACCGCATTAGAAGGTACAGATGTCATACCCGATTCATCGTCAAAGTTTACCGTTACCTTGAAGGTGTAGGTGGTGTCGGGGGTCAAGCCGGTTACTATGATGGAGGTTCCCGTGCCGGTTTTTTCGATGCCGTGAGGGGTTGACCTTACCGTGTAACCGGTGATTGTCTTGGCTGGATTGCCCGGATCGGCGGCGTCGAACGTTACCGTTGCCTTAGCTGTGTCTGCTACGGCAACGATGTTGCTCGGTGCTGTCGCTGCCCTTGTGTCCTCTGCCCTAGGCGTTACCGTACCAGCGATTGTGTATGCAGGACCCCAATTAGTACCTACATTATTAAATGCTTCTACCTCAACGGTATATTCTTTTCCATTGATTGCCGGTACGCGAATAGGACTGGGTACTGGTCTTTCGACCACTATAGCGGGATCGGCGGGATCTACCGGTGTCAGTGTCACTTTGTATTTGGTAATTGGATCGTAGTTGTCAGTTTCGCTAACAATCCTCACAATTACTTCTGAGTCGTCTCCTACAGCTGTAGCATTAGTTATTTCCGGAACATCGGCTACGGTCAGATCGCCGGGTATAGAGGTCACCTTGTAGTTTGCGGCCTCTGCTTCCGTCAAGAAAGTAATTGCACCAAAATCCTCTCCCGCCGAAGTATAAAGATTGGCGCAATCCAGTACGGGATCCGTATCCAAAACGCTTTCATCTTCGTCATTCACCCAGCCACTGTATTCCACAGTAGTAGGAGCAGTAGAATAAACAGAAGTAGGAGAAGCAACGGCAATAGGACCGGCACCTCTCTCAATAGTTTGAGGCAATGCTGTCACAGTGAGGGGTGCCGGCTCCACCGTAAGCTCATAACTTGCCACTGCTCCGGTATAATCAGCATCACTTGCTATCGTCGCCGTAATGGTTGCCGAGCCTTTACCTTTAATCGTAACTTCACCGTTGAAATTAACATCGGCAACGGTTGGGGCGGTAGAAGAGTAGACAATGGCGCCATGGTTGTTCGCACCTGGTATTGCTGGGCATACGACTTTTGGGGCACCGTAAGTTACCGTCGTGTCTGTTATAGCAAAATTGAGGGTTTCTATTATTTTGTTCGTAAAGACGATTGGCAAGCTCACCGTAGCAGTATCATAGTTCGGCGTTGCGACCTTAACGGTAATCGCTGCACTGCCAGCACCCCCAAGATCCGTCCCTGCGGTAAGGGTATAGCTCAATGTGCGATTGTCTGTGCCGCTTAAGCTGACGGGACCAAAGTGAACACTACCGTCAACGACAGAATCCACTTTGGCGTAGCTCCTTGGGCCTGCATCGAGGTCAGATATCACGAGGAGATTCAAATCGAATGTATAGAGGTTGGAAGCGCTGGCACTGAAGTCTTTTACGAGCAAATCATCAGGCGTAACGGTAAAGGGTGGCTTCTTGTTAATATCCGCTGTCAGACCACTGGGAAGGTCGGTGATTAAGCCCGATGCAAAGGTGTAATTCTTTCCAAGGGGTCCAGCCGGGTCAAGCTCAACGGTGCCGTGAACAGATTTGCCTAATCCCGCGGTGGCGTTGTCAAAATTCGCGACAATTTCGTAATCATCACCGCCGCCAATGGTTCCGGGTGCAAGGGTTTCGCCGGGTACCTCCCCGGTGAATGATAGGGTTACAGCCCCAGTGGCCGAGGAGTTATTAAAAGTTTTCGACGCAATTGCGACGTTGTTAATGGTAAGCACTTTTTTGGCAATGGTGAAAGGCACCGTTTTATCAGTCATCGGGTCATAATTCCCCTTACCGGTAATTACCACCTCTGCTCCTACTTCCGCATCTTGATTGTTGTTGTACACGAGTGCAGTTTCGTAGTCAATGCCCGCAACCAGTAGTGCTCCGGGGGCGGCACCCCGTGAATTATCTCTGACAATAATCGGAGGCGTCTGTACTAAGCTATTGTACGTAAAAACTGGAGAAGATGGAGAAGGTGCAGTAGGAAATGTAACATCAATATCTGTAGTATTGAGGCTTTTCTCGGTAATGTTGAAAGTCTCCGAGCTTGTGGAATTATAATTTCCTATACCAGAAATTGTCACGGTAGCTGTACCTATTGACACATCTATATTGCTGCTGTAGACAGCAGTGTAGTCAACGTCCTCAACCAGTGTGGCACCCGTTGCAGCGTTTATGACCGTAATCGCAGGCGTCAGTGGTGAGCCAGTGTACACAGAACTAGCTGGACTAAATGTAATAGCACTTGCGACGTCTTCCGGGTCAATGGTGAAAGTGCTCAAAGTAATCGTCCCGTCACTGAAATTATCACCGTTCGCAATGTCAGCCGTTACGGTGTACGAGCCGACATCGGTAGGGATGGTTGTGCTACCGTTATACTTCACCGTGAATGTGATGCTAGCGTCTGAGAAGGTACCATCAAGAGCCATGCTACCGGTAACACCTATTGGCGTGCCAGTAAAAGTGTTATTACTCGACGGCTTTGTGTAAGTCATCGCATCCAAATGGGTACCTTCCACCAGGGTGGCTTTCGTAATTTCGTAAGTGCCCAAATTAACCGTCCCTGCAGTGAAATTAACACCGTCATTCAGAAACTCAACCGTTACGGGGTATGTGCCGGCGGGTAAAGGGAGAGATGTGGCAGTGCCATACTTCACCGTCTTTGTGATGCTACCGTCTACCATGGGCGACTGAAAATCCGGGCCAAAGGATGCCGTGGACCAGTCGCTAGAGTGGTTGGTTCCATCATAAACGACACTCGTCGGAAATGTGATATCCGTCAAATCGGCAATTGTCGGGATTTTTTTCGCAATCGAGTACGTCGCCACACCGCTACCGGTATAACTAAGACCGTCGCCGGTGACCTCAATTTTAACAACTCCGGCTACTGTTCCGTCACTGACGGAGGTGCCTTCGATAGCGATGGTGACGCCGCTCACAATAGGATCACCTGAATTGTCCATAATTGACAAATCACCAACAAGCGGCAGCTGTTGCGTACCGTTGTAGATGGGCGTGAATGTGTTCTTAACGACGACCGAACCGATGGACGGTAGAGTCTGTGCAAACGCGGACAGCGTCGAAGACGCCAGCACCGCGGCAAAGATGAAACGCGAGAAGCGTTTCGCTTGATTGAGCATCCCTTGGGATGCCTTCTGTAATTTCTGTTTCATTGTTTTTTAAATTTATGTGTTTAAACTATAATTGTTTTTTTGTCCTTCAAGGATACACACATAAAAAAAGCGCGGACAAAACTTAACTTTATCCGAGCTTGTGGTCTTCGCAATACCTAATATCCAAATAAAAATGAGTAATGCCAACGCCGAAACGTAAGCGTATTCACTTTATTTCTTGGATATTGTTGAAATTTGCGAAGTTTCAAGCTCAAGAATAAAAGTTATAACACTTTTCCCAATTTAAAATGTGTGCATTACTGCATTTACGTCTTCATAATGATAATTTTTTAATTGTTTTTACTAAATTCTACTAAATCACGGGGCAAAGGTAAGCATTATTTTTTAAACCACCAAATTTTTTAGAGCAACCGCATCAAAATAAACCCATATTCTGCGATTTTGTTTCATCTGTTACGCCGGAAGGCGTAAAATTTTGATAACCCCGTACAAGCGAAGCGCAGTGCGGCGCAGTGCGGCGCGAAAGGAAAGCCCGCCTCCGTATGGAGGGCGAACTTTCATTCCAATCCGAAGCCTTTCAATTCTTCGGGGGAGAGTCCGGTGATTCTAATGACCAAGTCGAGGGACATCCCCTCCCGAATGCA
>BNTT01000009.1 GCA_025996815.1 Bacteroidia bacterium | reverse complement strand
TTCGCCATTGCAGGTTCTTTATCTTCTTGCGGAGAAGATGAACCATCTCTGCCGGCTTTATTGCCGGCTTCGTTAACGGTTGCTGCAAGCGACCAAGTGCAGGATTTAGTCGGTGATGCGGGCAGCAGCTCCATTACCGTAGATGCCAACCGTAAAATTAAAGTTACGGTGCCGGCGGACGCATCCTGGTTGACTGCGACAGTGGGAGAAGTGGAAAACGTAGACCCGACTACCGGTGTCGGTACGGCTACGTTGACCATCACTGTCACGGACAACACTGAGAAACCCAAAGGAAGAACCGCTACGATTCAACTCGAATTGGAGCCTTCCCGCGACGGTGACATTGTGAGTGGTGCTTCGGCAAAAGCGACCATTCAGGTGAAGCAATCCCTGAAAGGGTTAGTTCTTCCCGATGTGTTCGACTTGAAGTTGAGTGCTAACGGCTCGGCTGAGGACGGTACCGGAAACCTGACGGTTGAAATCGGTCCCGCCGCCCCGAAAGTAAGCTCGGATACACGCTACGACCGCTTCTATGCTAAATTCTCCGAAGTTGAAAGCGCAAAGTATGCTCAACTCTTGGCAAGCGGTGGACTGAACGCAACAGCAACAGCACTTAATTGGGGTGTAGATCCGGGGGACAAGTATTGGAATGAGTATAACAGAGATGGAGAAGTGCAGGTCCTTTCTTATGACAAAGATGGCAATGTCGTGATGCGGGGTGCAGAAAACCAGAGCATGAGCTTCTACAAAATGCAGTGGGGTGGTACAAATTCTTCAAATCCTTTAAATCAGGCTGCAACAGTCGGTCAAAATGAAAAGTTGGTGGCTGCGTATGAAACTGCTTTCTCCTACGAAGTAGTCTTTCGTGTGGGTGCTTGGGGATTTAACGGCAATGTCTTCGGCAACTATAATCCGAGCCACTGCGGTTTCGGTATCTGTGCGCAGGGCGCGTCAAACAATGACGTTGAAGGTGTTGGCTCCGTATCGACTGGCGGTAAAATCTCTTTCGTCTACAATCTGATGTTTGGTAATAGTTCCCACATGGCGATAAAAAATGAAAGCGGAACACAAGGCAGCGAGGAAGGCGTTGAGGTTGAACAGGGCGTATGGTATCACGTAGTGGTTACTTACAACAGAAACGCCGCTATCGGCAGCAAAGCCTTAGTGCTTTATATTGACGGCAAGGAACACACGTGGGTAAACAATACCGCTGAAATTAAAGAGCACGGATTGAAGTTCCCAGCGGATTATTTCTCCAGCACTAACGGAGAGCACACCCACGAAGGAATTGGACGCACCCCGCATGCGGAATATTTGGTTGTTGGCGCTGGCAGCCACCAGTCAGGTCTTCCGAGAGGTGTTGTACGAGAGGGTACTGACATAATGATAGCCCGCGTATATGGCAAAGCCCTTACTGCTGATGAAGTGAGTGCATCGTATAAGTATCTGACACCTGAGAACTAATCAGTTGCAGATTAAATTGTCTTGAACCCCATACGTTTCATAAAAATAACTAAATTAAATTATATCTTATTAAGTTTGGGGTTCAAGATAATTTATTTTTGCCAGGGCAAACGCACCAAAATTTACGGTGGCTAACTACCCCATACGGGGTAGTTGGTCACCGTAATTTTTAATGCGAATTGACCCTGAGTAAAAAAGGGAAATTTGTCGTGCACCCCAATCATAAAAAAGTTTGGGGTTGAATAGAATTTTGCCTAACTTTGCCCCCGATTTTGAACAGAGTTTAAATGGACTTCGGCTCTGTTGTAAAATCAAAATGTAAATTTGGTATTTTTAGAAGTCCCCTATAAAAATATGAAGCATCTTAGCAAATTATGTTTGTTCTCAGTCTTGGTAACTATATATCCTTTTGCCAACACCTATAGTCAGCAAGACGGCATTGTGCTTCCTCAATCGGATATACATTACAGGGAGGTGAAAAGTTATGTAGAAGAAGTTCCCGATGACGGCTATATCCATGCTTCGGAAAAAGCGCACAAGGCTTTTCGCGACATCAAATTCAGCATCCGCATCCATTGGGGCGTGTATTCGATGTGGAACATGGAAGCGTCATGGAACCTCCTGACTTTACCTTATGATAAACGGATGGAGTACAATGATTTGTACAAAACTTTCAATCCTACGGAATTTGACGCGCAGGAATGGATGGACTTCTTCAAACGGTCGGGGATACAAGCCTTTGCCTTTACCGCCAAACACCACGATGGTTTTTCAATGTTCCACACCAAAACAAGGGTGAAACAACGAATGAATTACTTGGATTTGGAACACGTGATAGAGCCTTGCGATTTGGCATACAGCATCGAAGAAACGCCTTTCAAACGCGACATCGTGAAAGAATTGTGCGATGCGGCGCATAAAAACGGCATCAAAATCGACTTGTATTTCTCGCATCCCGATTGGTATGACGCCGATTTTCGACCCTACAATTATCATCCGCTTTCGACCCCGGATATGGCAGAACATCCTAACGATTATTATAATGCCCACGGCGGCAATAACAGAAAAACGATTTTAACACCCGACCGTACACCCGAAGAAACCGCCCGCCTGATTGCCCGACACCGCGAACAACTCCATGAACTGCTTACCAATTACGGCAAAATAGATATGATTTGTTTCGACCAGTGGATGGGACGTGATATTTGGACAGAATTAAAAAAGACTGTCAAACTGGCGCGTCAATGGCAACCGGACGTGATGTTGCGCGCCCGTGGTATCGGTAATTACGGGGATTATTATCAACCGGAACAATTTGTGCCGGGCGGTAAGGAGAACACCAATATGCCATGGATGAGCATTGCCTTGTTGGGCAAACAATTCTCCTTCGACCCCAATGGCGATAATTATAAAGGTGCACCCTGGATTATCCATAACTTAATTGATTGCGTTGCCAAAGGCGGCAGTTTCATGGTGTGCGTCGGACCTGACCAAACAGGCAAATTTCATCCCACGGCAATGCAACAGATTGAAGAAACCGGCAAATGGCTAAAAATAAACGGTGAAGGAATATACGAAACCCGCGCACGCGAAGTATGGAAAGAAAACGATATTTATTTTACCCGAACCAAAGACCATCGGAAAGTCTTTGCCTTTACGGAAAAATGGCCCGGAACGGAAATTCTGATTCCGTCGGTGAATCCTAAAAAAGGGAGCCAAATATATCTGTTCGGGTACAAAAAGCCTTTGAAATGGTCGCAAACGAGTGAAGGCGTGAAGGTGATTATTCCGGAAGAATTGCAAGTGCCGGAAAACCGCCCTTGCGAACATGCTTGGGGTTTCAAGATAATTATCAAATAACAATAATATGAAAATTACAGAAGTAAAAGTGTGGATGGTACAAGGAATCAAGTATAATTGGACCTTGCTTAAAATTTATACCGACGAAGGTTATACGGGCGTCGGTGAATCGACGAACTGGCCCGGAAGCCCGATTGTTTACGAGGCTACGAAACATGCCGGCGAACGCATTATCGGATTAGACCCGATGCAAAACGAATTTATCTGGACAAAACTCTACCGCGATTTGAACTGGATAGGTCCTTACGGTGCGTCTTTGTGCGCCATCAGCGGGATAGAGATGGCTTTACTCGACTTGAAAGCCAAAAAATTGGGTGTTCCCTGTTATGAACTTTTGGGCGGCAAATACCGCAAGGACATTCTCCTTTATGCCAATTACTGGTTTATCAACGGCGGACACAATGTGTCTGATTACACGGAACAGGCGAAGAAAGTGAAAGAAGCCGGTTTTACTGGATATTACACGTTGCGGCGGACCTTCCGAAATGAAACGGATGGCAAGCATGGCGGAAGCCTACAATGTGCTGATTGCGCCGCATAATCCGAACGGTCCTTTATCCACTTTAGCCTCCGCTCAAGTTTGCGCAAGCATTCCCAACTTCTTCCGGCAGGAATTTATGTTTAACGACGTGCCCTGGCGGGATACGGTGATTGACCACCCGATTGCGGAGATGGTTTACGACGGCTATCTGCACCTGTCCGACCGACCGGGACTGGGCGTGGACTTGGTGGAAAGTGAAATGGAAAAACATCCGGGTTTTACCAAAAATCCGCCTGAAAACTTTTATATCTAAACAGGTATGAGTAAAGAAAAAAATAAATCGAATCTGATTACTCCGGGGTTTGTGGTTCCCTTTGCATTGGTTACCTCGCTGTATTTCCTGTGGGCGTTGCCTAGCACGATGAACGATGTGCTTATCAAGCAATTCATGAAATCGCTGGAAGTATCCCTGACGCAAGTCGGGTTCGTGCTCTTTGCCTACAAAATCGGGTATTTCTGTCTGGCTTTACCTGCCGGTATGTTTATGCAGAAGAAAGGTTACAAAGCCGGTATTCTGTTAGGCTTGACTATTTTTGCCTTGGGTTGTTTCCTGTTTTATCCTGCCGCCATGAGCCAACAGTATCTGTTCTTCCTCTGTGCTATTTTTGTCATCGGGGGCGGACTTTCTTTTACGGAAATAGGCGCCAGCGGATATGTACTCAATCTGGGTGACCCGGCCTCTTCCGAGCGGCGGATGAATTTAGCCCAGTCGTTCAATCCTATCGGCAGCATCTTTGGGGTAACTGCCGGAACACTGTTTATCTTTTCGGGAAATGAACCGACTCCGGTGGAAATAACGGCTATGAAAGAGACCGGTGCTTATGAACCATTCCTGAAAGAAGAGGCTTTGCGGGTTTTTCCACCCTACCTCGTTATCGGATTATTGGTGCTTGCGGTCGCTTTTTTCATCCGGAAAGCAAAATTTCCGAAAATTGAAGTGGAAGCGGATAGTAAAAAAGGAGAAAAAGGCAGTCTCCGCGCGTTGCTGAAATGCAAACATTGGTACGGAGCAGTCTTTTCGCAGTTCTTTTACCTTGGGGCGCAACTCGGCACCTGGGGTTATCTGATTACGTTCATACAGCAAAACAGCGATTTGAAAGAAAAAGCGGCAGGCGGCTTCCTGATTGCCAATATGTTCATCTTTATGTTCGGTCGTTTCTTCGCCACCTGGCTGATGAAATACGTGAAACCGGTGCGTTTGATGGGCATTTACGCCCTGATTAATATCGTTCTTGTCGGCATTTCCGTTTTGTGTTCCGGCTGGGCGAATACCCGGTTCGGCATCGAATGGAATACCCGGCTATTACCTGTTCCGTTTACGGATTTTAGCGTTCCTTTCGGCGTCTATACTTTGATTGCCACTTCGTTCTTCATGTCGTTGATGTATCCGACCAATTTTGCATCGGGCGTGAAAAACTTGGGGCAGAATACCAAATTAGGCTCTTCTATTTTGATAATGAGCATGATAGGCGGCGCACTGTTGTCGCTGCTGATGGGACGGATTGCCGACACCGGTTGGGCAAACGGTCAGATTGCTGCGGCAATGATTGTTCCGGTCATTTCGTATGGCGTGATTTGCTGGTATGCGTTCAGGGGTGCGAAAGACAGGGGATAATGAAAAAGTCAGTGTTGAATATGGTATTGTTGTCTGCCGGATATGTAGTGCGTCATGCAGACTGGAACTGGAAAGGGATTTACAGTCCGTTTGTTCGCCTGTATTTAGTGACTGAAGGAGAGGCATTTTTAGTAATGAATAACCAAACACATTCGATGACTCCCGGTCATTTGTATTATATTCCCTCTTACACCCTGCATGATTGCATCTGTCACGGCGATTTCGTTAAATATTATTTTATGATTTACGACGAAGACGATATTTTAGGACAGTGGAATCTGCCCTTTGAAATTAAAGCGAATACAACAGATGAAGCACTTGTAAAATGGTTATATGAGATTAATCCGGAAAAAATGTTAAAGAATCCGGATCCGAAAGCGTATGACAATCTCCCGACTTTTTTTCAAACGATTACCGACAATCGGCACACTTCGTTTCCTACACTTTGGGAAACGAACGGAATCATTATGTTGCTTCTGTCCAAATTCATGAGGCAGTCCACTACAAAAGATAAGAAGATAATAGATGCGCGCATCATCAAAGTGCTTCACTATATTCGAGATAATATTGATAAAAAAATTACGATTAGCGACTTGGCATCCTCCTGCTTGTTGACAAAAGAGCATCTCATCCGGATTTTCAAGAAAGAAATGAAATGTTCGCCGGGGCATTATATCAATCGGAAGAAAATCGAAAAAGCACAATTGATGTTAGTCATGGAACAGACACCCATAAAAGAAATTGCCTATAGTCTCTCTTTTGAAAATATTCCCCATTTCCACACCTTATTCAAGACCTACACCGGAATGACCCCTCGCCAATACCGGATGAAATCGGAACGAAATATCTATATTACGTAAATTATTTATTATGAACTCACGATATAAATCAAGCAAAGAAATCATCAAGCGTAATCTCATTTTGCACCATGCCGGAGTGTCTGTTTTTCACAATTCCAAAAGTTGTGACGAGGGTTAAATGTATTGCCTTTCTTGTTTTTGATTCGTAGGTGAAGACGGCTATTTTGTTGCGCAAATTTTCTTCGTAAGTTTTTGAAATAATATACGGAGTGTTCGCAAATTTCATTTCACAAATATTGATAACACCGTCTTTGCGGTCGATTAACAAATCAATTTGACAACCTTTTCTGCTTTCCTTTTTATCGCTTGCCCAAGTAGAAATGCCCGACTGTATGCCCGAAATGCCAAGCGCTTGTTTTATTTCCCTAATATGTTGCAATGCAAGCGACTCAAAAGCATAGCCCGCCCAAGCGTTGTGATGTGGTGTGTTGATGCTGTTTGCCCAAAAATTTTCGTCATTGCTGCTTCTATTTTCCAAAAAATTGAAATAAAACAAAGAATAGGCATCGAGTAACTGATAACATTTGTCGCGGTTTTTTTTGTGCAATGCATTGTATGAGCGAATAAAACCGCACGACTCCAGATTTTGCAAAACAGTAGTCAGTCCGTTTCCGCTTTCTTTTTTCGTAAATTCTAAAATATCATTTCTCGTCAATCCGCTGTTTTTTTTACTCAATGCGGCAACGACCTCAACATAATCGTCCGAATTTTTAAACAAGGAGGCATAAAGGTTTGAAAACTCATTTTTCAATTTGGCATTGGATGTAAAGCATAGGTTATCAACGTTTTGAGGCAGACTTTTTCCTTTTTCAAATAGACTCAAATAATACGGAATACCGCCAAAAATCATATAGGCTTCGGCAATTTCTCGCTGTCCAAATTCAATTTGTTGAGATTTAAAAAATAGTTCTGTTTCTTTCAGGTTAAATGGTTGTAGAAAAAGTGAGGCTGTCAATCGGTTGTGAAGACCACCGTGATTGTTAATGATTTTATTGGTAATCCACGAAGTGGCTGAACCACATACAATTAGCATAATATCGCTACGAGAACATGCCCAACCGTTCCAAAAGTGTTCCAGTGCCATAAGAAAATTGGAGCGTACGGTATCTAACCACGAAATTTCATCAATAAAAATCAGTTTGCGCTTTTTGGGCGAATGGTTTAATTGCCTGATGAGTTGCTCAAAGGCTTCGAGCCAGTCCGTCACGACAGGCAACTGTTGGTTGAAACAACGATTGAGCGTAAGATTAAAATTCACAAGTTGCTCTTGGGTTTTCCCGTTTGCCAGACCTGCCAAATCAAAAGTCAGGTTATTTGAGAATAATTGCCTTATTAAAAACGTTTTACCAATACGTCTTCTGCCACAAATAGCCACAAATTCAGGATTTCCCGAATGGTATAACTCATTTAATCGCGTTATTTCGCTTTGTCTGCCAATAATTTGTTGCATAGTATAACTATTTATAATTTGCCACAAAGGTATAAAAAATATTACTTATGGCAAAATTCAATCTTGTAATTTACCATAACTTATCATTGAGTGTGTGGCTATGGCTGAAATCGGAACGAAATATCTATATGTATGTAAAAGAATCGACGTAGTCAATTATACAAAAAAATGACTATGATGCTATACGTTTTGCCAATTTACCCAGGGCAACCGACAGGTTTGATGGTACCGGTGAAGTTGCTGTGATTAAAGACTGACTTTCAATCAACAAGGGGGTAAGAAAACAGGAAAAAGCAAAAAAGTCGTTTTCATACAAAAGAAAGTCGTTTTTTTACAATGATTATCATTTTTTTTTGTCGTACCTTTGCCGTCGATGATAATTATAAATAATTTAAAATATTTACTTATGAAACACAAGTTCAAAAATGGCTCATTTGCGTTGCTTTTAAGCGGCGTTCTCCTCTCGTGGGGGGGGGGGGTATTACCCTAAGAGCCGAGTCGCCACAAGCGGCTAAAATCGCCTTAAATGGCGTGGTGTCTGATGCGGATGGTCCAATCATCGGAGCCGGTGTGAGTGAAAAAGGCAATGCCGACAATGGCGTTGCCGCTGATGTGGACGGGCGATATACCATTAGGGTATCGTCCGATGCTGTGTTGGTTAGTGTCTTATCTTTAATACCATGAGTTTTATGAAAAAAAAATCAAATGATCGAAAAAACACTCGAAAGAAACTTTTCTCACAGACTGCTTTAGTCTTATTTCTTTTGGGAATCTTCTTGTTGCATATTCCATCGGGATATGCACAAGAT
The DNA here is from genome assembly GCA_025996815.1 of Bacteroidia bacterium. Taxonomy (GTDB): domain Bacteria; phylum Bacteroidota; class Bacteroidia; order Bacteroidales; family Azobacteroidaceae; genus Azobacteroides. Next base: position 37,321 of record BNTT01000009.1, on the reverse strand, counting down.
GCAGGGAACACGGTTAAGGGTGTCGTGACCGACGAAAACGGTGAAACGATGCCCGGAGTCAGTGTAGTTGTCAAGGGAACTACTCTCGGAGCCGTTACCGGCTCGGATGGTTCTTTTTCTATTGCTGTGAAACCGGAAGACGTACTGAAAATCACGTTTCTCGGATATCAGGATTATGAAGAGAAAGTGGGCGCACAAAAATCAATCAAGGTGCAGTTGACCCCCAAACAAAACGAATTGGACGAGGTGACCATCGTGGCGTTTGGCAAGCAGAAAAAAGAAAGTGTCATCGCGTCTGTCACCACTGTCAAGCCTTCCGAACTCAGGGTGCCGAGCAGCAACCTGACCACCGCTTTGGCGGGAAGAATTTCGGGAATCATCTCGTATCAACGAAGCGGCGAACCCGGGCAGGACAATGCCGATTTCTTTGTACGCGGTATCACCACTTTCGGCAACGGAAAAGCCAACCCGCTGATTTTGATTGACGGCGTAGAACTTTCGGCAGACGACCTTTCGCGGTTGAATACCGACGACATCGCCAGTTTCTCGGTAATGAAAGATGCCAATGCCACAGCACTTTACGGTGCGCGAGGTGCCAACGGTGTAATCCTTATCAATACGAAGGAAGGCGCAGAGGGAAAAGCCAAGTTTTCGGTGCGTTTCGAAAATTCGTTTTCGGCACCCACCCAACAGATTGAACTGGCCGACCCTGTTACCTACATGAGATTGGGCAACGAAGCGGTGCTCACCCGCGACCCTTTGGGAATCCGTCCTTATTCACCGGAAAAAATAGCCAACACCGGAACCGGCAATCCATACGTTTATCCGGCTACCGACTGGAAAAAAATGATGCTCAAAGACGTTACGCAGAATCAGCGTCTGAACATGAATATCAGCGGTGGCGGACCGGTAGCGCGGTATTACGTGGCGGCTTCCTACACCAAAGATAACGGTATGTTGAAGAACGACCCGATGAATAAGTTTGACAACAATATTGATTTGCGAAAACTCCTGCTGCGTTCCAATGTAAATATCAACGTCACTAAATCGACCGAACTGATTGTGCGCTTGCATGGCACTTTCGACGATTATACAGGACCGTTGGAGGGTGGCACCGGAGTGTATAACAGCATCATGCGTGCAAATCCCGTTCTCTTTCCCGCATACTATGCCCCGAATGCAGACCACATAGGCGGCGGGCACATCCTGTTCGGCAATCATGCGCAGGGCGTCAACAGCAATACTTTTTATAACAATCCTTACGCCGATATGGTAAAGGGCTATAAAGATTACAGCAAAACACTGATGCTTGCCCAGTTGGAACTCAAGATTTATTCTGAAAGGCTTGTCGGCAAGGGGTTTGTTCAACACCACGCGGTATTCCTATTTCGATGTATCCCGCTATTACGACCCATTTTATTATACGATAGGTTCGTATGACAGATATGAAGACGAATATAAATTGTCGGCTTTGAATGAGAAGACGGGCAGCGAATACATCAATCATTTTGGCGTAGGACAAAAGGATGTAACTACAACCACCTATTACGAGGCAGCGCTTCAATACGCCAATACTTTTGCCGAAAACCACAGTGTGAGCGGCTTGCTGATATTAACCGGACGCGAAGAATTACGCGGAAATGTCTATAATACAGAAACCAAGCAGGATGAGTTGCAACTGTCGTTTCCCTATCGCAATATCGGTTTGTCGGGACGTTTAACTTATGGTTACAAAAGCAAGTATTTTGTCGAAGGCAATTTCGGATACAACGGTTCGGAACGCTTCTCTCAAAGCGAAGCATTCGGGTTTTTCCCTTCTGCCGGCGTTGGCTATTTGGTGTCTAACGAAGATTTTTGGGAACCGGTGAAACCCGTTGTCAGCAAACTGAAACTGAAAGCGACTTATGGTTTGGTAGGTAATGACGCTATCGGCGATGTAAACGACCGTTTCTTTTTCCTCTCGAAAGTCAATATGGACGACGGCAATCGGGGCATGGGTTTCGGAACAGAACACTCATATAATCGGTCGGGTATTTCAATATCCCGCTATGCCGATCCCGCTATTACATGGGAAACGGCTTACAAGCAGAATTATGGCATCGAAATCGGATTGTTCGACAAAATGGAAATTCAGGCGGATTACTTCAGAGAAAACCGCAAGGATATTCTTATGAAACGGGTTTCCATACCCACCACCATGGGTTTGCAAGCCACCCCGTCTTCCAATATCGGCGAAGCCGATGCTTCCGGCATTGATTTGTCGATAGACTATTCACAGTCATTTACACCCGATTTCTGGTTGACGCTACGCGGTAATTTTACTTACGCACACAATGAATACCGCATTTATGAAGAACCGGTTTATGCCGGTCAACCCTGGCGTCAACACGTCGGACAGCCCCTGCAACAAACATGGGGATACATTGCCGAACGGCTTTTCGTTGACGATGAGGATGTAAGAAGTTCGCCGACACAGCAGTTCGGCGAGTATGGCGCCGGCGACATCAAATACAAGGATATCAATATGGACGAGAAAATAGACGTACAGGATATGGTACCCATCGGCTACCCCACTTCCCCGAAAATCATCTATGGCGGCGGCTTTTCCATAGGGTACGACAATTTCGACTTGTCCGCATTCTTTCAAGGCTCGGCTTACTCCTCCCTGTTTATCAACGTCGGTAACGTATCCCCTTTCCTTGATACGTCCGGTAACAGCAATGCTATTTCGCAAAATCAGCTGTTGAAGGCAATTGCAGACAGTCATTGGTCGGAAGATAACCGGAATCCGTATGCTTTCTGGCCTCGCCTGACCGACCATAAGCTCGACAACAACACGCAAACCAGCACCTGGTGGATGCGTAACGGCGCTTTCCTTCGACTGAAAACGCTCGAAGTGGGTTATACCTTGCCGAAAAAACTGACCTCCAAGTGTCATCTCGGTATGTTGCGGCTCTACTTGAGCGGAACTAATCTTTTTACGTTCAGTAAATTCAAACTCTGGGACCCCGAACAGGGTGGCAACGGTTTGAATTATCCTGTCCAACGGGTTTTGAATGTAGGTATTAACATTAATATATAAATATACAAATATGAAATCAACATCTAAAAGTCCTTACACGCAAGGACATAAAAAATATCGCTCGCAACTCGTTCTCTTGTTTACCTGTTGCCTTCTCGCTTCCTGTTCCGACTATTTAACTATAGTTCCGGACGACATTCCTACGATAGACCATGCGTTTAGCAACCGCGCCTCTACGGAAAAATTCCTGTTTACCTGTTATTCCTATTTACCTAATCCGGCAGACGCTTTCAGTTCTTCCGGTCCGGCGCAGAGCCGCGAATGTTGGGTTAGCCCATCCGGCGGAATGAATTGGTATTGGATAAACGGCGACAATACAGGAAAGAATCTCTATACATGGCGAATAGCCAAAGGCGAACAAACGACCAATGACCCCATCCTGAATTATTGGGACGGTAAAAATGGAGGAACCGCCTTGTTTACAGCCATTCGCGACTGCAACATTTTTTTGGAAAATATTGATAAACCGACCGGCATAATGTCTTCCGAAAAGGAACGCTGGATAGCCGAAGTTAAATTCCTGAAAGCGTATTTCCATTTTTTACTGTTGCGTCAGTACGGACCCATTCCGATTATCAGAGAAAACATTCCCATAGGCTCTTCGCCCGATGTAGTGCGCGTGTATCGCGACCCGGTGGAAGATGTGGCGGCTTACATTGTTTCGCTGTTAGACGACGCGGCAGACGTATTAAGTCCTGCTTTAGACGGTGGTGAAACGGAAGAAATGGGCAGGGCGACCAAAGCCACCGTACTGGCAGTAAAAGCGCAACTGTTGACGATGATGGCAAGCCCGCTGTTCAATGGCAATCCCTACATCCGGAACTATGCCGACAAGCGGGGTACTTTGCTTTTCCCGCAGGAAGCAGACCCGCGCAAATGGGAAACCGCAAAAACCGCCATTAAGGCAGCGATTGATTGCGCCGAACTGGAAAGTTACAGTCGGTTATTTACTTATGTATCGGAATTGCCCATTTCTTCGGATATCGTACAGGAAATGAGTTTGCGCGGCGCAGTAACCGAACGGTGGAACCGGGAAATCATCTGGGGGTCGGTAAAAAGTGATGAACGTTTGCAGGCATTGGCGAATGTAGGAACGGGAGCCATAACCGTACTGGTAACCGGTTTTTCTTCCCTGGCGCCAACCATGGAGCAAGCCGAACTTTTTTATACCAAAAACGGACTGCCGATAACGGAAGACCGGGAATATACCGGACTGTATCCCAATATTTACGCGACATCGGTTGCCTCGGAAAAAGATGCCGATTATATCCGTCCGGGATTTGAAACCGCAAACCTGAATTTCGACCGCGAACCGCGCTTTTATTCTTCGATGACGTTCGACGGCGGGTATTTCTTCGGCAACTCCAACAGTAGCCGGGATGTGAGCATGAAACTGGGTGATTATGGAGGAGGTATAAGCGAACGGTATTCCGTTACAGGCTATTTGCCCAAGAAGTTAGTCAACAGGGAAACCACATTGTCCACTTCTTCATGGACGTGCCACTGGTATTCCTATCCCTTTATCCGGCTTGCCGATTTATACCTGATGTATGCCGAAGCACTCAACGAAGTAAAAGCCGCTCCCGATAATGAAGTATATGAATACATCGACAAAGTGCGTGAACGCGCCGGACTGAAAGGCGTAAGGGAAACATGGACGTCTGCGCCCTCGCTGCACCCCGAATATATTACAAACAAGGGCAGGATGCGCGACATCATTCACCGCGAACGGCTGATTGAACTGGCGTTTGAAAATGCACCCTGCTGGGATATTTTGCGATGGATGGAAGCAGAAACGAGATGGAATAAATACATCAAAGGTTGGAATATTTACGGAGGCGATGCGGCAGATTATTACCAGATAAGAACAGTCGCTGCATCCAAATTCGTTTACCGGGACTATTTTACACCCATCAGCCAGGAGGCTTTGGACAGAAATCCAAATTTAGTGCAAAACCCCGGATGGTGATGATTAATTAAAAATTACGAATTAAAAATTACGAATTAAAAATTAAAAAAATATCATAATGAAAAAGATAATTTATATTTTATTTGTGTTTCTTTCTGTGGCGCTTGTTTATAGTTGCTCGGAAGAACAGGTGGGGCAACCGGCTACCAGCGGCGTAGTGCCGGGGCAAGTACGGAATCCCGTTGCAGAGAGCATCCCCGGAGGAGCGAAAATTACATACGACCTTCCGGGCGACGAAGATTTGCTGTATGTAAAAGCCGTGTGGACGGTCAATGGCGTGGAAAAGAATACTTCCGCCTCTCTAAACAGCAAAACATTGGTAATAAAAGGTTTTGGAAGTACCGACCCGCAAACGGTATTGCTGTACAGCGTGAGTCGCAGCAAAAACGTGTCGGCGCCGGTTTCCGTACCCATTACGCCCGGAACGCCTCCCGTCAGGTCTATTTCTGAAACAATTTTCATGAAGGCTGCTTTTGGCGGTTTACTGATTACCTGGCAAAACGAAGCGAAAGAAGAAATCTCTATTGTGGTGCAGGAAAAAGACGATGAGGGTGAAATGAAAGAGATTGACGTAATTTACAGTAATACGTCAGACGGGAACTATACGGTACGCAACCGGCCGGCCGAAGAACGAGAATTTGCCGTATTTGTACGCGACCGCTGGAACAATATTTCGGAAGTAAAAAAAGCCGTTTTAACGCCACTCTATGAAGTCAAATTAGACAAGACTTTAATGGCTCGGAAAATATTACCGGGCGACTATGCCGGAGAAAGGGGCAGCCGTCCGTGGGCATTTATGTTTAATGACCTCGTTACAGTCGGTAGTAACGTCTGGCATGCTCAGAATGCAAGCCTGCCCCGGCTGTTTACAATAGATTTGAGTGTAACCGCTCAACTCAGCCGTTATACGTATTGGCACCGCTATGGTTATCTTTATAGCATTGATGGCGGTAATCTCAAATACTGGAAAGTATATGGCACGAACACCCTTTCAAGCGAAACATCCGACGACTACTGGACGGCAACCGAAGAAGGTACGGGCTGGAAGAAAGACTGGACACTGCTGGCTGATTGCGAATCGTTCAAGCCTTCGGGAATGGCTATCGGTTCGAGCGTCACGCAGGAGGACATGGATTATGCTTCAAATGGTTTCCCGTTTGATTTGCCCATGGAAGCGCCTCCTGTGCGCTACATTCGTTTTCATATAAGCGAGACATGGGGAGGCATCATTGACTGGCAGGTAGAAGAACTTTCTTTCTGGGGTCAGGAAATTAAATAACAGTATTATTAATAACAGTAAAAAATAAAAATCATGAATAAATGTAATATATATCTATTTTTTTGTATTCTTTTATCTTCCTGCACAGGCATGAACGATAACATTGAAGAATACCTTGAGCGGGGCGAAATCAATTACCTTGGTCGGCCGGATTTGGCATACACCCAAACCGGCAATGGTCGCATCAATATCGGCTGGTTCGTAAATGACGACCCACGGATAGATGGCTCTACCATTACATGGAACAATCAGGACAATGAACCGCAGTCCGCCCCGTTCCCCGTTGACCGCAGTGCTTTGGTCGACGGCTATATGTCTGTCATGTTGTCGCTTGATGAAGGCACATACGTGTTCAGGATTGTACACACGGGCGAAAAGGGATACCCCTCCATAGCCACGGAAGTATCGGGCAGCGTGTCAGGTCCAAATTATATATCCACCCTCAGTCCGCGCCGAATAAACGCCGTCACCAGCTATAACGACAGGGTGGAAATCGACTGGGCGGTTGCCGACGCCAATGTAATGAAGGTATTGCTGACGTATGAAACGGCGTCCGGACCGGAAAAGACAATTGAAATTGAGCCTTCCGAGCAAAAAACGATACTGACAGATTATAAACCCCAAGGCAAATATTCATGGATAACAAATATTCAGGAAGCAAATGCGTTTGAGGGCGTAAGCATTCCGTCGGACAGCAAAACATTTCCTGACGTTAAAGCCGTTGAATTTGATAAATCAGCTTGGAATATCGCCTCTTTTTCCGATGCATCCGGAGAAGGTGGTGGCGTCGAAAAAATCATTGACGGTAACACAACCGACGGATATTGGCATTCCAACTATGATAACGGAGCACCGCTACCTCATTGGGCAATTATTGACATGCAATCACCAAGAAACATCACTAAAATTGATACTTATCGCCGAAATAACGGAGATACAAAAACCGTTCAATATTTCATTAGCGACGACCCTGATCCCGATTCTCCGTTCTGGGTGCTCATAGCAGAAGGTGATGATTGGACCGACCATGTCCAGACCCATGATGTTTCCGATGTAACAACCAGTAAACGTTATCTGAAAATCAACTTACCGGATAGTAACAGAGAGGTACATACAGCTGTAATGGAAGTAAATGTTTTTGGTTTTGAATAGACCTGTAAAGGCGCAAGCAAAAAACCTTTTCCGAAAGGTTTAACTTTCGGAAAAGGTTTTTTTATAAATAAAAATTAAAAATTAAATAAATAAATTATCGGAAGAAAAAGCGGTATGGCCAATTGACGACTCGGATGGTGGTTGCGAAAACAGTGGAGCTGTCGTCTATCACGCATGGACTAAACAAATTGACGCATTAAGCATCAAAAATGAAGATATCATCAGCGATTCCGGCAAAGAAATCGGAGCTTATTTTAAGGAAAAAGGCATCAAAAATGTCATTCTTTTAGGCGTACACACTAATATGTGTATCATCGCCCGTTCTTTTGGTCTCCGCACCATGAAACGCATAGGGATGAATGTTGTGGTGATGCGCGACTTGACAGACCCTTCTTACAATCACGAAAGAGCGCCATACGTTGACCATTTTGCCGGTCTCGACCTGATGATAGAATATATTGAAACTTATATTTGTCCTTCCATTTTATCCACCGATTTTACCGAAAAAAAACAATTCAAATTTAAAGGAGATACCCGACCGCAGGCAGTTGCCGCAAATATCAATAAGGACCGGGCGCGGGAGATGTGAAAAGAAAACGATATTTATTTCACCCGAACCAAAGACCATTCGTACCTTTGCCTCATGTTAAAAGTGAATTATATTTTGAAAAAGTCGCTTTCTTACAAAAGAAAGTCGCTTTTTTACAATTGTTATTATTTTTTATTACCGTACCTTTGTTGCCGATAATCATAAAAATAATAAAATGAAATATGACAACAACATTCAAATCAACGCTTCTCGGCTTTATGCTTCTGAGTTTCTCTGCATTTGGACAGGAAGCCCAAAAACCGGCAGACATTGTCGGCAAACACATCATCCGGTTCACAGAACCCGCCAAACGGATACCGTCGCAAAGTTCTGTTGATGCCCCTTTGTTGGGCAATGGTTACACCGGAGTCGCCTTGTCGGGTCAGCCTGAAAAGCAAGTGTTTTATGTGGCACGGAACGATTTTTGGCGATTGAAAGCCGCTCACAACGAAGGCTATCCTGTTGTTTTGGGAAAAGTGGAATTGTTTATTCCCCAATTGGAAGGAGCTTCTTTTTTGATAGAGCAACAACTGTATGATGCCATCACCACCGCCCGTTTTCAAAAAGGGGACATTGTGGTGACTTACAAAACATTTGTTTCTGCCACAGACGATATTCTGGCGGTGGAAATCAGCATGACAGGCAAAGGCTCGTTGGAGGGCGACATCCGTTTGGCTTTGCCTGGCGAGAAAGAAATCCTCAATCAGCCACCCGTGGGATTGGCTCATCCGGGCAAAATGGAAATCGGTGCAACGGAAAAAGGCATTCAATACCTTTCACGCACTTTTGAAGATTCGGTCGATATTCCCACCAAGGCAGCGATTGCTTTGCAGGTCATCGGCAACAAAGACGGCAAGTTTACTTTGAAGCAAGGCAAACCGGTGCGATTCGTCTGCGCGTTTTCAAGCAATTTCAAAACTGCGGACTGCGTGGATGCTGTTATCCGAAAAGCGACCGAATGTACGCCCAAGCGATTGTCCGCCATCGAAAAAGACCACAAGCAGTGGTGGCACAACTATTGGGAAAAATCCTACGTTTCGATTCCCGATGAACTTGTTGAAAAGCAATATTACCTTTCTTTGTACGGTACGGCTTCTTGCAGCAGGGATTTGGATTTTCCGCCGCCTATTTTCGGCACGTGGATTACGCAGGAACAACCGGGTTGGAGTGGCGATTACCATTTGAATTATAACCATGAGGCACCTTTCTACGCCCTGTATTCCGCCAACAGAATCGAACAGGCGAATCCTTATTACAGCCCTATACTCGCCATTATTCCACGAGGGAAATATTATTCGGAAAAGATAACGGGGATTTCGGATGGTATCCTTCTTCCGGTAGGGATAGGTCCCCTGGGTATAGAAACCACGCGCTGGTCGCCATTGATGGAGCAACACAGAAAAGACTGGAAGAAAAATGGAAGTATCGAAGACGACGGAATGTTTCACGGACAAAAGAGCAATACGGCATACGCGGTGGTCAATCTGGCGATGCAGTTTTATCATACCTACGACAAAGATTTTGCCGAAAAAGTCTATCCGTTCGTTCGGCTCACAGCCAATTTCTGGGAAGAATATTTGAAATACGAAGACGGTCGCTACATGATTTACAACGATGCCATTCACGAAGGCACGATTGGCACCGTAAACCCGATATTGAGTTTGGGGTTGGTTCGCCTGCTCATGCAGACGGTTACGGATATGAGCGAATTTCTCGGCGTGGATGCCGACAAACGCGACAAGTGGCTGTTTATCAAAGACCATCTCCCTTATTATACTTTTCAGGAACGAAACGGAAAAACCGTGTTTCGCTATTCCGAAAAGGGGACAGACTGGTGGGGCGACAATACTTTGGGCATTCAACACATCTATCCGTCCGGACAAATCGGCTTGGACAGCGACCCTAAACTGTTAGAAGTTTCGGTCAATACCATCAGTGTCATGCAGCGGTGGTTAGACTTCAACGGAAGCAACAGTTTGTTCCCCGCAGCCGTGCGGGTCGGCTATGATGCGGACACCATTTTATACCACCTGCATCGGTATTCCGAGCACACCTATCCCAATGGTTATCAGTTGAATAATCCGCATGGCATCGAAAACTGGAGCACTGTGCCCAACACCATCAATGAAATGCTTTGCATGGGACATCAAGGCGTGGTGCGTATTTTCCCCGTTTGGTCGCGACACAAAGACGCATCCTTCCATCAAATCAGGGTAGAAGGTGCTTTTTTAGTCTCTGCCAAACTCAAAAACGGAGAAGTAACGGATTTATCCATTTTCAGCGAAAAAGGACGTGAACTGAATTTGCTGAACCCTTGGAAAAATTGCAAAGTGAAAGTGAAAGGAGAAAAAGGAGAATCTGTTTACGAAGGCGAGCGTATCAAAATCAGCACGCAAGCGGGAGTAAACTATCATTTTTCCTCATCAATAACAAAATAAAAAATTAGTTTTATGAAAAAGTCCTTATTATTATTGTCAATTCTGTTAGCAGAATTAGTGTTCGCACAGCAAGCGGTTATGGCATCGGTTCAGCCGGAAGGAATACCGCTCAACAAACAAATGAATCCTGCACCCCTGTATGAACGCGGAACTCCAACCGTTTATGCCAAGTCGCGTAATGAGTTGCGTTACATCGGCATGCCGGTTGGTGGAATCAATGCCGGGGGCGTTTATCTGGGGGGTGATGGGCGTTTGTGGCTTTGGGATATTTTCAATGAAAATCAAGAAGGCATTGAGCCTAAATTAGCAAAATGGGGACAAGGAACTGTTACTGCGCGTAACGGTGCTTGTTATGTAGAACCGGCACAAGACATTCGCCCTTTAGAACAGGGTTTTGCACTCCGATTCGAGTATGCCGGAAAGACAGTTGTCAAACGCCTCGAAGCGAAGGACTGGGACGAAATTCTGTTTGAAGCGGGTTATCCTGTAGGAATCGTTCGTTACATAGACCCTGCACTTCCGGTGGAAATTACCCTTCGTGCCTATTCTCCGTTTATTCCATTGAATGAAGACGATTCAGGGCTTCCGGCGAGTATCTTGTCTTTCTCGTTCAAAAATACAGGAACCGCAGCAGTAAAAATTACTGTATTGGGCTGGCTGGAAAATAAAACGGGCATCCGTTCCGCCAACTCCATCAGAGGCAACTTCGGAACAACGGTCAGTCGCCGCAACAACAAAGTTGTAAGTAATCACGATTTAGTAGCGGTTGATGAAACTTTAGTTCCGGTAGAAAAAGCGGCAGAAATGAAAAAACAACCGGATTTTGGCACGATGTGTATTGCAGCACTCAATAGTGATGCCGTAGGTTTTTCCACTATTAGTTTGGAGGATATTTTTGGTTCCGTGGCAACCAATGAGACAAACAAACCGGTACAGGAACCACTTATCGGTGCGGTGCAATCCGTTGTGAATCTGTCGGCAAATGCTTCTGTTTCTTCGGATTTTGTCATTAGCTGGTATTTCCCAAATCTGAAAATAGACGACAAAATCAATGATTCAGGACGGTATTATCAAAATAAATTTGCTTCCGCATTGGAAGTGGCACAATACATTCAAAAGGATTTTAAACGCTTGTCGGCACAAACCTTGCTTTGGGCAGAAACGTGGCAGAATTCTACTTTGCCGTACTGGTTTTTAGAACGGACACTGATGAATATCAGCACTTTGGCTACCACTAATTGTCATCGTTTCAGCAGCGGTCGTTTTTGGGCATGGGAAGGTGTTGGAGCCTGTCACGGAACTTGTACTCATGTTTGGCAATACGCTCAAGCGATGGGGCGTATTTTCCCTGCATTGGAACGCGATTGTCGCGAACGAACAGACTTGGGCATCGCTCTTCGGGAAGATGGCGGTATTATTTTTCGTGCCGAAATGGAATCACGCCCGGCAATCGACGGGCAAGCCGGTACAATATTGCGGTGTTATCGTGAACACCAAATGAGCATCGACAATGCTTTTCTCAATCGAAATTGGGAAAACATCAAGAAAGCCACTCAGTTTATTATCAATCAAGATAAAAACGGAGACGGGATGGAAGATACTCCTTTGGAAAATACGCTGGATGCCGTATGGGACGGCGAAATTTCCTGGATAGTAGGATTGTGCATTTCAGCCGTAAAAGCAGGAGAAGCAATGGCAACAGAAATGGGCGATATTGCCTTTGCCGACAAATGCGCCGACTATGTCCAAAAAGGCAGTGCCAACATGGATAAATACCTCTTCAATGGCGAATATTACATCCATCGTCCCGATAAGGATAAAGGGCGGAAAAATTTGGGTTCTTACAACACCTCCCATATCGACCAGGTAATGGGACAATCGTGGGCATATCAAGTGGGATTAGGACAAATATTGAACAACAAAAAAGTAAAATCGGCATTAACGTCTTTGTGGAAATACAATTACACTCCCGATGTGGGTCCCTATATAGCCATCCATCAAGGTGGTCGTCCGTATGCGTTGCCCGGAGAAGGTGGTATGATTATCAATACCAATCCGACAACGGAAAGCAAACCGTATGGCGAAAATGTAACTTGGCAGGCAGGCTATTTTCACGAATGTCAGAGCGGCTATGAATATGAAGTGGCTTCGCATCTGATTGCCGAAGGAATGACCGATGAAGGACTAACATTAGTTCGAGCCATTCACGACCGCTATCATGCTGCTAAACGAAATCCATACAACGAAATCGAGTGCAGCGACCATTATGCACGCTCTATGGCAAGTTACGGTTCCTTTATTTCCGCCTGCGGATATGAATATCACGGACCAAAAGGTTATATGCGCTTTGCTCCGAAGTGGAATGCTAAAGATTTCAAAGCGCCATTTACCGCAGCCGAAGGATGGGGCAGTTACACGCAAAAACAATCCGCAAAAACGATGGAATGTATTTTGGTTCCACAATATGGGCAAGTACAGTTAAGCAGTTTTTCGGTCGATGCACCAAAAGGCAAGACATCGAAAACGGTCATGGTATCGGTTGACGGACAAACGATTCCTGCAACTCTAAAACAGAAAGGGGCAAAGGTAACAATTACCATGCAAAATCGCATCACAATAAAAAACGGAGAAAAATTAAATATGAGTATTAACTTATAATAAAAAAAAATGAAACAGGGAATTAAATTTTTAGTATTGAGCATTTTATGCCTGCCACTGGCTTGTTGCTGCAATCAAACGACACAAAAAACATCTTCTTGGAAAGATGAATTGAAAGTAGAAATCCCTTTGTTGGGACATCGCAATTGGATAGTGATAACGGATATGGCTTATCCCCTGCAAACCGCACCGGGCATTAAAACCATTTACACCAACGAATCATACATGGATATTCTGGACTTTGTTTACAAGGAAATAGACAATGCACTGCATATCAAAGCCGCTATCTATCAAGACAAGGAATTGTCTTATATAGAAGAAAAAGATGCAGCAGGAATAGATGCTTTGCGCGAGCAAATGAAAACACTTTTGGGCGACCGTTCCATAGCCGTTCCGCATGACGAATTAATTGCCCGTTTAGACGAAGTCAGCCGAATGTTCAACGTCATCATCTTGAAAAGCAATTTGACAATTCCCTATACAACCACTTTCTTTGAATTGGATTGTAATTACTGGGAGAGTGATAAAGAAGTAGCATTAAGAAAGAAATTAGAACAATAAAATATAAATATCAATGTATCACAAAATCTCATCACACATTATTTGGAGTTTCCTTGCCGGAATCATTCTCTGTGCCTGCCAAACTCCGCAACATTACTCGCTTTCATCGCCGGATGGAACGCTTAACTTGGACGTGTCGCAAACAGACAACGGACTGTTGCACTATTCCTTTTCTGCCGACGGCACAATGTTGTTAGACAAGTCTTTACTTGGGTTTCAATCACCGGCAGGCGACACGCTTCCCGCTGTTGCTTGGAAAATCGAAAGCCAATCGTCAAGAGAAGTAGATGAAGTGTGGCATCCCGTATGGGGAAAACGCAAAAATGTTGCCGACCGTTTTCGTGAATTAACGCTGAATATGACCTCCGAATCGGCACCCTACAAATTACAGGTCATTGCCCGTATGTATGACGACGGTTTTGCCTTTCGGTATGTAGTTCCCGAAACAGGAACAACCCCGATGCCGGTTACATCGGAACTGACCGAGTTCAATTTTTCCGGCGACTATACGGCTTGGTTTTACAATGGTGAATTTCACAACATCGGTCCCGAAAAACTCTCGGATTGCAATGAAAAACAGTCTCCGGTGATGACCGTCAAAGCTGATGATGCACATTTCATGGCTGTTCATGAGGCAGACTTAATTGACGGCTCTCCTTTGGTGCTTTCATCCAAACAGGGCGAAACGCGGTTTACGGTCGCTTCGCATCCTGACAGTTTGTATGCCGGATATACCTCTGCCTGGCGCGTGGTTCTCTATGGCACTACACCCGGTAAATTAGTTGATTCGCACCTGATTGAACTGCTAAATCCCCAACCGGCACCCGAATACGATTTTTCGTGGGTGAAGCCGGGGTTAGGCGTATGGGATTGGCGCATCAACGGAGCCATCACCGATGACGGATTTCGATATACAATGTCTTACCCTTCATGGGTACGGATGGTTGATTTTGCCGCCGAACAAGGTTTTTTGTGGTTGGTCTTGGATGCCGACTGGTATGGTCCCGAACACGAATCCGGCTCTGACCCGGTAGCAGGCGACAAAGCGAATGATGTCCGGAAAATTATTCAATACGGAAAAGAAAAGGGAATCGGCGTCTGGTTATACCTCAACGATGTAGGCGGACGGCAATACCCCATCGAAAAAACATTGGAACAATACGGAAAATGGGGAGCAGCCGGCGTCAAATACGGATTTATGAAAGGCTCACCCGCTGAAAAAAACAAATGGACGCAAAAAATCACCGCCTTGTGCGCTCAAAACAAGTTATTGGTCGATTTCCACGATTATCCCGTGCATCCCTATGGACAAATGCGCACTTGGCCCAATGCCGTTACGCGCGAATATTGTCATGCGCAGTTGGACGCCCATCGGGTGTTTGAGCCTAAAACAGTGGTTACTTCGGTTTTCGTAAATATGATTGCCGGTCCGATTGATATGAACAACGGCATGTTCGACTTGCGTCAAGGCAAAACAACCCGCGTGGATGAAAATCAACCTGTCCCGTCCACCCTGGTTTCGGAAGCGGCGCGAACCTTAGTCGTTTTTTCCGGTGCAACCATTATTCCCGATATTCCCGAATTTTACCGCAAATATCCCGAATTGCTGAATTTCCTCTCTGCACAAAAAATGCCCTGGGTGGAAAGCAAAACGCTCGCCGGTGAAATAGGCGAATACATTGTGATGATGCGGCAAACAGAAGATGCTTACTTGGTTGCAGCCCTAACCAATGAATCGGAAAGAGCCATCGAATTGCCGCTGACGTTTTTAGATAATTTCAAGTATAATGCGGTGATTATCGAAGACGGCGACAACGCTCATTATCTGACAAGCCGTGAAACGTGGAAAATAAGGAACCGGCAAGTAACTTCCGGCGATACGCTTCGGCTGAAATTAGCACCCGGCGGAGGAGCTTGTCTGACATTCAAAAAGAACAAGTAAATTTAAATACAGAAAATTTGAGCGGTTGTTAGTGGCTTCGGTCGCCTACAAAAATGAGTTTAGATATCATATACGATAATCATATTTTTTTATTTATTTTTTGTACCTTTGCACCGATTATTTTAATTGATATTTAGACGTATGCACCGCCCTCTCGTCCTGTTCATAGCCCTCGTTGCTGCCTGCGCGCTGGTTGCTTGCCAATCGGTGAGCTATAGTAGTGCGAAGGAGCGTGAGGCTCGCGGGAACTACTTCGAGGCGGCGGATATGTACAAAAAAGTGCTGGCAAAAGTGCCTGC
This sequence comes from Bacteroidia bacterium, assembly GCA_025996815.1. GTDB lineage: Bacteria > Bacteroidota > Bacteroidia > Bacteroidales > Azobacteroidaceae > Azobacteroides. The sequence continues at coordinate 21,352 of BNTT01000009.1, read as the reverse complement.
AAAAAATACGGCTCTGCGGGGGGAAGTCGCTTTTCGGCAGGGCGAGATGCTTCGGAAAACCAACTCCAGCCGCGCATCGAATGCCTATAATTCTGCCATCCGCTTCAAATATGCCGACAATATGGTGATGTTTCGGCAGGCGCAAGTGCTGCAAAAGCAGGGTAAATATGCCGACGCCATCAAACTTTATAACTCTTTTTTAGCAACCGCGCCCCCTCCCAACCTCGCCGCATGGGCACAGAACGGCATTGAAGGCTGCGAATTGGCACCGGAATGGAAGCAGAAGCCCACGTCTTATGAAGTCCGCAAGATGGACAAAATCGTTGCCCGCGAGGGTGAGTTTGCGCCGATGCTGCTGGGTGCCGACCAACTCTATTTCAGTTCGCCGCGCAAGGAGGCTAAGGGCGATAAAAGCCCCATCACGGGCACGAAAAACAACGATTTTTTCTTTGTCAAGCAAGACGATAAGGGCGTCTGGTCGAAACCGGAAGCCGTGGCGGGTCTTAACACGGAAAATGACGAGGGCACCGCCGCATTCACCGCCGACGGCAGCAAGATGTATTACACCTTCTGCTCGGCAGGCAACGCAGGCGAGTCGCAGACGGCGGATATATATGTATCCAACCGCGCGGGCGGTCAGTGGAACGAGGGAGAGAAGGTCGAACTGTTCAGCGAGCCTGACATCATGGCGGCGCATCCGGCTGTTGGCAGAGATGGCTACCTCTATTTCGTGTCCGACGCCCCCTGGGGGCAGGGCGGGAAAGACATCTGGCGCGTGCGTATAGCCGACATCGGCGAGGCTAAGCCCGAAAATATGGGTCCCGAAATCAATACGCCGGGCGACGAAGAGTTCCCCTACATACGCGACGATGCGACGCTGTATTTTTCGTCCGACGGACACCCCGGCATGGGCGGAATGGATATTTTCAAAGCCAATCTGGTCAGTGGCTATTGGCGCGTAGAAAATATGAAATCGCCCGTCAATAGTATGTCCGACGATTTCGGCATCACCTACTACCCCCAAAAGGAGACCGGCTTTTTCAGCAGCAACCGCGACGACGGGCGCGGTGCCGACCATATTTATTCGTTTCACCAGCCCGGCATTTTTGCCTACATCGAGGGGCTGATTACCGACTGGGAAAACGTGAAAATCCCCGGTGCCGGTGTGCGGTTGGTGGGCACAGACGGCACTAATCAGCGGCTGTTTGCACATGCCGACGGCACCTATCAGGTGGAAGTCAAACCGGACGTGGAATATGTGATGATGGCATCCGCACCCGATTTTCTGAATCAGCCGCAGACACTGAAAGTGCCCCAAATCGGCAAATCGCGCACGTTTTATGTGGATTTTAAACTGAGGTCATTGACCCGACCGGAGGTGGTGGAAAATATCTATTTCGACTTCAATCAGGCGACCCTGCGTGCGAACTCGAAACCGGCATTGGACGATGTTATCGCCACGCTCAACGCCAATTCCGCTATCACCATTGAGGTGTCGGCGCACACCGACCGCATAGGCTCCGATGCCTCCAACATAGAGATGTCGCAACGGCGGGCGCAGGCGGTGGTCAATTTCCTCATTCAAGGCGGCATCGAGAAGGAGCGGCTGAAAGCCAAAGGTTATGGCAAATCGGAGCCGCTGGTCGTTACGAAAAGAATCGCCGAAATGTATGATTTCTTGCCCGAAGGGCAGGTGCTGGATGAAAAATTTATCCGGACATTAAACCCTGTTCAGCAAGCCATGACCGACCAAATCAACCGGCGCACAACATTCAAAGTGCTGTCATCCAATTATCAAAAAACGAAGCTGAGATAATAATGAAGAAGCAACCATACAACGAGCAGGCAGTCCTCGACGACTTGCAAAACGGCGCACCGGCTGTGCAGAACAAGGCATTTGAACAAATCGTGGCTTTTTACGGCGAGCAACTCTACTGGAAAATTCGCCGCATGGTGCTCTCGCACGACGATGCCAACGACTTGCTGCAAAACACGTTCATCAAGGCGTGGATGAGCATCGACTCGTTTCGCGGCGAGTCGAAAATCTCGACGTGGCTCTACAAAATCGCCATCAACGAGAGCATCACCTTCTTGAACAGCGTGCGCGTCAAAAACAGCGTGTCGCTTGACGACGAAAACTCATCTTTCCTGTCCGACAGCCTGACGGCAGCCTCCTATTTCGACGGCGACGAAGCCCAGCAACAGCTTCAAAAAGCCATCCTGACCCTCCCCGACAAGCAGCGCACGGTCTTCAACCTCCGCTATTACGAAGAAATGCCCTACGAAGAAATGTCCGTCCTGCTGGGCACATCGGTCGGTGCCCTCAAAGCCTCCTACCACCACGCATCTCAAAAAGTGGAAGAGTGTCTTGAAAAATCGGAGGTATAATAGTTGTTGGTGAGTTCCGTTGAGATGCCGTTTTCGTGCAGGCGTGCATACACATTGTCCTCTGTTGCCTCCCCGCGCATCGGTTGGGCGAAATAGGTGGTGTAAACGTGTCCCTGACGCACTCTAACTGTCTGTGTGGCAGTTTGCGTGCTGCGAAACTCAACGAAACAGTCAATAAAATGATTGGTAGCGGAACCTTATTGAATCTGTTTTGTTGGAAAAGGAGCTAACCAGTTTATCTCTTTTTCGCCTTGTTCGTTTGTCTTCTCTTCGTACATTTTTTGTCCTTTAACAGGGATGCCTGCCGTTGCAAGTATCTTTTCCAGAGTGAAATAGCCCTTTGCGGTGTTGGCAAAGTCGTCCAGAGTGCTGACATAACAGGTGGAACCGGCGGTTGGATATTTCACGAAGACCGCTGTCGGCAATTTTGAGGTTTCGTTTTCACTGCGAAGCACTGCTGCCGTTTTGAGTTCTTCCGCCCGCTTGTTCCATTTGCGCCAATCGGTGGGGCACGCGTTTAACAGCACTTCGCCTTCCTTCACAAAATCGCCGGTCATCCCGTATTGGGATGCCTCGCCGGTTTGTGTTTCACAGAAATAGAAATCGGAATTGACCGTGTTTTTCAACCACGATTTTTGTATGGGGATGAAAGAGGAGGCGGTGCGAGGTTTCAAAATCAATTCATTCGGCAGAAACGATTTATAGCTTTCAATACTTACCGGAGTGGGTGCCCAAATCCAAATATCAACTCCTTTGCTGCTATACTCCTTAATTAAATCAAGCTCTTTTGCCGTAGCGCGATAAATGCCGTCTAAAATCAATAAAGCATTGCTAACCAATTTAGTAGGTGTTGTAAATACTACACCTTGATTTTCAAAAATTTGTTTTACAGAACTATTCTTTTCTCCTATGAAAAAGACGGTGCTGTAATTTTTCCCATCTTTTACCTTATACCCTTCATCTTTTACCTGTTTTTCGGGCATTGTTGCCCATTTCGACCAAGCAGGTGTATCGCCTGCGTTGGCGGCTTTGATGGCTTCAAACATGGGAAAAGTGCGGTAGAGCGGCAAGGTGGGGTCGTAGCCCGGATTGAATGTGGAGCAATACGCTCCCATCCGTTCGGGTTGAATGCCCGGCTGTCCTTCTTTGTATTCTCCAAAGTGAATGCCATCGTTTAAACTCGGCGGGGTTGTCAAATCGCGTTTGCCGAAAGGCAATGGTTGAAGTCCATACCACGCAATGTTGAAAACGGACACATAACTTGCTCCGTTCAGGCGTTGTTGGGCAATCAAATCGTAGCATTCGTAAGCCAAACCTTCCATTCGTCCCCATTGGGATTCGTAGGCACGCTCGCCGTTGTATTTGGAAACCTGTTCGGGAGTGCCGTAGTATGCCATGCTGTGTTCGCCGATTCCCCATGGTTTGCCGGTTTCAATCCACTGTTTCATGGAATTTCTATCGCCGTAGTGACCGACGGTGGTTGGCAAAATGCCTTCGCCATCATCTTCGCCATCGGCGGAAATCCATGGGCGGGTGGTGTCGTTTTCTCTCACAATATTGCACCAGTCCACCCATGCCTGCTTCTGCTGCGCCATCCATTCGGGTTTCTTGAACACGTACAGGATTACCGGTTTGTTTTCGTTGCTGATGCTCCACCCGAAAACGGCAGGATGATTGCGGTCGCGAATGACCATGCGCTTCAAGTGGTCTTTGGAATTTTCCCAGAAAAGCGGCGAGTCCATCTTTGGTCCGCCGTCGCTTGCCCAGTTTGCCGTTTCGGCTAAGATACAAATACCCATTTCATCGGCTACATCGAAATAGAAACGGGGATAGATTTGTGCATGTGGGCGCACAGCATTGGCGTTGGCATCTTTCAAAGCGGTAAACCACGCATAGGCGTAGCGGCGCGTCAGTTGCGGAACGCCCATGAAGTGCCAGGAATCGCCCCGCAGTTGGTATTCTTTGCCGTTCAGCAATTGCTTACTGCCGCTGAAAGTCCATTCCCGCCAGCCGAAGCGTTCATATTTTCGGTCAGTGCCGAGTTGAAGTGTCAAGCCGTAGAGATTTGGATGTTCCGGTGTCCACAGTTCCAAGTCGCCTTCTTTCACGGCAACGGTGATGGTTTTGTGTGTGATGCCTGCCGGAAGTTTGAGTTTCTGCTGCGGAATATTCAAGGAAACGGATGCGGCTAAATCCCAATTCGGCACGGGGGCAGAGTTTATATCCGTCCCTGCTTTGCTAATCCACGCCCGAATATCACCACCCAAACTAAGCGTAGCCTCCTTGTTGGTCGTATTTTCAATCGCAATATCCAACTCCAAAGTGTTTTTGGAAACCAACGGCTTGATATACACATTGCTGATATTGATTTTGGGAATGGCGAGCAGATAGACATCCTGCCAAATGCCGTTTACATGGTAGCCCCACATCGAACCGGCAGGAACAATGCGCCGCCCTTTGGTGGAATTGTCATCAAAAAGTGATTGGCTGCGCACCCCTACCAAGATTTCCGCCGTTTCGCCCGCTTTCACCAAATTCGTAATCTCAGCATCGAAAGGAAGAAACAAATCAAAATTTTCCGCCGCTTTTTTGCCGTTGACATAGACTTGCGTTTGTCCGGCAACCGCTTCAAAATGCAGCACGATTTTATCGTTGTTCCAATCGGCAGGAACGGTAACGGTCTTTTTCATCCACGCCATTTTCACATTCTCCCACTCTTTGGGATAGGAAGGAAAATTGCGGTGGTCGGGACCTTCCAAATCGCGATTGGCAAACGCATTGATATTCCAGGGCGATGGGATTTTAATTTTCACTTTGTCCCATTTATCGGCTTGTGGCAGAGGCAATTCCGGTGCAGTGCCTTTGCCCTGCTGATAGCCGGTTGGAAGTTGCACCGCCTGAAAGTCCCAGCGACCGTTGAGGCAAATCTCTTTTCGCAAAGGTTTTTCCACTTTGCTGATATAGCCCTCCGACGGGGCAAATGTTTCCTTATATTCCAACCGGTCGCTCTGTGCAAAAAGCGATGAAGCAGACAATACAGAGAAAAAGAACGCGAATGATTTAATTTGTAAATTCATATCAATTATTTTTTATATTATTTTGCATTTTTCACAATAAAATTGACTGCCGATGCGGGTTGTTCGGGCGATAAAGGATAATGTCCTCTTCCTTTATCCGTGATGACGGTTATTTTGCCGCCCAAACTTTTGTATTTTTTTTCTACTTCGCGCGTTTGGCTGTTCAAGTTGGGGTCGAGGCTGCCGCAAGCGTGTAATATTGGGATGCCTGCTTTTGCCAGCGCACTGAGATTGCCCATCGGCTGCACCTTGGCGAGCGATGCACGCATGATTGGATTTTCGCCATAGATGCAGGATACTTTATCGGGGTTTTCGATGCCCCAATTATACACTTCGCCCGTAGCCGCGCCACGCCCTGCTAATACCGGTTTTTTGGAAAATCCTTTGCCGGTGAGGTAATCATACACCTTTGTCCAATGTTCCACAATGGGACCGTTGGCATTGTATGGCACCGGAGCCACCACGATGTGAAACCCTTTTTCGAGCAACGCAAAATCAACTTCCGAATCGCGTTCGGGTTGGTCGCACCGAAACACCCAAGGCGTGCCGGATGCCGCCCGATGAGGCACCAACACGGTGAACGAGCCTTCCACCCCCGGCAGCGACATGGAATATTTGTTGTAACTTGCCGCAAAAGCCGGTCCCCAACGGGTGAGCCATGCCTTTTCAGATTCTGCATAACTGTAAGTGATTTTTGTGCCGTAAAAAGCGGTCTTTGTATATTTCTCGGTCAGGAAAGCCGGTTTTTCTTCTTTTTCGGCAAAACTTTGTTCGATAAAGTCAGCGATTACATTCGGGTTGTGCAGGCTGTGCGGATGATGCGCCGCCCCGTCCTTCACGAGCACTGAAATACGCCCGCCATTGGCATGATATAAATTTTCGATGGCGTAGGTATTGTGCAATATCGGGTCGACGCTGCCGCAGATATGCAGCAGGGGCACATCGTTTTGTGCCAGCAAATCCATTTTCATCAGGCTTGTATGCGTGAGACCGGGATTGTCGGCGCAAATAGCCGTCACTTTGTCGGGGTGGTTGGTGCCCCAAGTGTAGGAATTAGTCCCGCCCCGGCTCATTCCGATGAATGCCGGTTTGGGCGACAGTTTATATTCCCTTGTCAGGAATGCGTACCAAACATCCCACGTTTCGTCGGGGTCTGTGGTGATATATGCCACGTGAAAGCCTCTTTTCAGCAGTTCCACTTCGGCTTGCGGCTCGTGGTCCCAATAGCACCCCCGCCACGTCCACGGATTGCCCTCAGCCGCCTGCTTCGGGACGACCACAATGCAGCGGCGCGTGCCTTTTTCGGGTGCAGCCACGCCGTTGCCCTCTTTGGCAGTAGCCGTGATGGGGACGAGTTGCAATGTTTGCTCGTCGATAACATAATCGTAACGGTCAAAACCGTGCCACGCAGTTTTCCCGCCCTGTAAAGGTTGGGCGGATACCTGATTTGCAAGGGCGATTGCGCCCAGAAACATTCCTAAAATTTGCTTTTTCATACTATTTATATTTTTTTTCTGCAAAGATAGTTTTTCGTCCTTAATTATCGCTTAATTTATCCTTAATTTTCGGCAAATTCAAAAAAAGTCACAAAATAATTATCAATTCGGTATTGAAAGAAAAACTCAAATTTGCTGTAAGTATCTGATTATCAACTGAATGTTTTTATCACAAAAAAACACCGGCGTGTGAGAACAATTGCACGCCGGTGTTTTTTCTTTCAAAGGATTAGGGCACTTTGAACTCTTTTATCTCTGAATAGTTGTAGCGGTTGTTGCCTTTGTTGGTGTTTGCTCCCACGCGCACGTGATAGGTGTAGCCCGATTTTACGGGGAGGGGACCCATTTCGATTATGTCGCTGGTGTCGCCGGATCCTCCGAAGGTGGATAGCACATCGTTCCAATTTTTGTTGACATCCACTCTGCGGTCGTTGTATTCGGGAATGTCAATTTTACTGGAATTTCCGCAGAAAACGGTCAGGCTCAGGAAGGGTCTAACCTCCCTCACGTCGAAGCCTTCGGTAATCGGGGCGCGCAATTTGCACCTGAGCGTCAAATTTGCTTTGCCGTCTGCGCCTACTGCGCCAAGCGTGTAATCGAAATCGAGGATTTGCAGGTAGGGCTTCACCCTAAAATCCTGCTTGGTGCTGCCGCCACTCTTAAACACTACACCCGTTACTATTTCAGACTCGGCAGGCTCCCAAAACGGACCATCGTGAGGAACCATGTCGTAGGTGCCTGCAAAGAGTTTTGAATTGTTGTAGGTGCCGTCGGCTTTCACCGGCAAATCCTGGTATTGCGGCGTAGATGCCGTCCAACTTCTTTCCCAGATGCGGATTTGCCAGTCATTCTGGTCTGTCAGCAGTGGCGCGTTGGTGTACTCGTCAATCACCGTGCCGTAGATTCGGGCATCGGGGGCATCCCAGTTGTCCGTTTCCATACATGAAGTTACGCTTATCAGGGCAACTCCCATCATCAAATATATTATCTTTTTCATATTCATTAATTTTTTTATAGTTTATAATAAATCAGCGAAGTGGATTGTTAGGCAACAGATTGTTGTTCTTGTTGACTTCGCCTTGCGGAATGGCTTGATAATAAACCTTCTTTTCGGCGTTCCAATTTTGATTCCAATTTTCGCGCTCGTCCAAATAAATATATTTGTCTTCGTCCAAAACGTGGTAAGCCATAAACACTCTCGGTCGCCATTCTTTCAAATCTTCGGTGGCAGTGCGCCAGCGGCGGATGTCCCACCAGCGGTGATTTTCAAAAGCCAGTTCGCGGTAGCGTTCGTCGCGGATAAATTTCAGATTGCCGTCAATCGGATAGATATAGCCGTAATCTGCCTGCACATTGCTGGTGTTGTCCGCAGGGCGTGTTACCTTGCAGCCGGCGCGGTCGCGAATTTTTTCTATATAATCGAATGCTTCCGCCTTTTTGCTCGTTTCGCCGAGGAGGCTCAATTCGTAGCACGCTTCCGCCTGATTCATATAGATTTCGCCCAGGCGGAACACAATCCAGGGCTGACCGCTTTGATATTCTCTAACCTCCGGCGTAGTCATCGCTTCATTGATATATTTACGAACGAAAGCACCTGTCCAACAGTTGTTTTCGATACCGGCTTCAGCATACATGCCATGCCTTCCTGCAATAAGGATGTTTGTTCCATTGTGGTCGTAGGTAGCATACCGAGCACCTAATATACGGTTTCCGTCCTTGTTGATGGGGGCATCATTACTGCCGTCTTGAATGTCGGTAGCCAAACCTTTAAAAGTTTTGTAAAGACCGCGCTGAATATCAAATGTTGCGCCGCGCAGTTGGTCGCCATCGAAATAGGCTATACCGCGCAGGCGGGGTTCAATATCGGCTTTGAAGTCGTCGCGCTTGTCCCAACGCTTCGGTGTGCCGTCGGCTTCCGTAATAGCGGGAAAGTCGAACAGTTTCAAAAAGTCATACGAAGGATAACTTTCAGCACCAACAAACGACGACATATCCGGCTGAGGACACATCAGCGCATCGTAGGAATGACGAAGCCGAGTGTCGCCCGGAACATCCTTGCCATAATCCTTGATAAAGATATTTTCACTTGAATTTTCATCCTGAAAAATGTAGGCATAATTCGTTGCTTTATCGGGATATTTAGCCGTGTAGAGGGCATATTTTCCCGATTCTTCAATGATTTTGCCGGCATCGTAGGAATACTGGAAAAATTCCTTGGCTTTCGATTCGTCGATTCCTGCCAATCCCTGCACTGTTGCCGCGTCGTCGTGTTCCAAATATTTTGTATATCTGGCAATCGAACCGGCATAGAGCATGGTGCGCGACATCAGGGCGGCTGCCACATATTTATTGGCGCGTCCCTTTTCGCTGTTTGCGCCCATGTTATCAATCGCAAACTGCAAATCGTCGTGGATAAATTTCCACGTATCATACTCGGTGTTACGCTTTACATTTAGTGCATCGGGGTCTCCATACGGGTCCTGCACTTTGTTGATGACAGGTATGCCACCATAGCGTTTAGCCATTCCGGAGTAGTAAAAGGCGCGCAGAAAATGAGCCTCACCCAATATGGAATTGTAAGTTTCAGTAGAAAAACCGTCCTTGTACTTTGGAAAGGCTCCAATGAAAGTATTGACATCGCGGATTTGATTGTACGACCAATATTCGCCGCCATCGTTATTGACTTTCATCCAACTATTGACAAATTCGCCGCTCATATTTCCCAATGAGTTTTTGCCTGCTTCCCAGTAGTTGTCCGGACGATAACCGCCGCCACCCTGGTCGCGATGGTCATTGTTGTTATTTGCATAATAAACAAAATCTTCGATTGGCAGGAGGTTGTAAAGTCGGGTAAAGTATGTCCTTACACCGGATTCATTGCCAAACAACTCCGCCTCGCCCAACTGTCCTTTGGGTTCCAAAGTCAAATCATGGCATGAAGCAACCAAACCCACAAAGATGACTGTAAATAATAAATATTTCTTTTTCATGATTGTAATTTTTTAAAATTTAATACTTGCACCAAAGGTATAAGTCCTGTTGACAGGATAATTGTATATCTGAACATCATTCGTAGAAGCACCACTACCATTAGTACCGGGGCGTTCGGGGTCCACATCACGCAGCCCCGTCCATGTCAAAAGGTTGTAGCCACTTAGATAGACTCTCAAACTTTTAATACCCACTCTTGAAAGGAGGTTTTTCGGTACAGTGTAGCCGAGTTCCAAAGTTTTCAGACGCAAGTAGGAAGCGTCTTGCACATTGTTGGTACCCTGACGGCGACCGTCGTGTCCTGTAACCGGATAATAGCCCGCAATGTATTTGGTGTTGGGATTGAAATAGTCGGCATTCGGGTCTTCCGGACGCCATCTATCCATAAACCAACTCAATGTGTTGGCACCGTTAAAAGGCAAAGCCTCGGTCAGCACTTCTCCGTATGAAACGTAAACACCACTTGTACCCTGAAAATTCATTGCCAAATCAAAATCTTTCCACGATGCGCCCGTTGAGATACCGTAGTTGAAAACAGGGAGTCCTTTGGTAGCAATCGGATGATTATCCTGGTCGTTGATAACGCCGTCTTCGTTCCAGTCTTCCATATACCAATCGCCGGGCAGTGTGTTCTGTCCAACGTTATATCCCATGTAGTTGCGAATCTGGTCGAAAGAGGTGAACATACCGCCAGCTTCTCTGTCCCACCAAATATTGTTGTAACGTCCGTCTGTGCGGTTGCGCCAATAGTCGTAGGAGTTGCTGGCGGGTTCTTCTGCCCAACTGGTGCGCATACTCTTGGTTGCAGAAATCTGTCCTGTAACAAAATAGTTTACGCCTTGCACCTTGTTGCGGTGCTGGAGTTCTATTTCCCAACCGAAATTGCGGTCGGCGTTCATATTTTTCTGCGGAAAAGAGGCACCCACCGTTCCGGGGAGCACGGCACTGTCGTCGGCAAGCAAACCGGTGCGGTCGCGGCGATACACTTCAAACGTACCGCTCAACAAATTTCCCCACATTCCGAAATCCAAGGCTGCGTTATACATTTTAATTTTGTACCACGTGAGGTTGGGATTGAGAAGACCTGTCGGATTCACACCGCCGGACAGATTGCCATCCCAAAACCATCCATAGTTGCCGTTGAGACCGTAAGTAACACTTGGCGGATAATCGCTTGCCGAGCCATCATCGCCCATTTCGCCGTAAGAAGCCCTCAATTTCAGGTTAGAAAACAAATCGGTGTTGTCTTTAATAAAACTTTCTTCGCTGAAACGCCAGCCTGCCGACACCGACGGGAAAAATCCCCACTGGCTGCCTTTCGGGAAACGGGAAGAGCCATCGTTACGAAAACGCGCGTCCACCATATATATCCCGTTGTAATCGTAAGCCACCTGACCGATAACCGATTGAATTTCACGCTCAACCGGAGCACCGCCTTCTCCTCGTTGCCCGGCGGCTTCGCCGACAGACAGGAATTCGGAATTTACCTTCAATTCGCGGTAAGCCTGCAGCCATTGACCCCAGGTGCTGTAAGCCTCTTCAAAGAGCACAAAACCATTAACATTGTGGTTGCCGAACTTGTTGTTGTAATACAATCCCAACTGCAAGTCGGTATTATTACTGTAGTCTGCCCTTCGCGTGATAGTTGAAGGCGAATTAACAGTCCGTGCCACATAATCATCGTTGCCGGCATCGTATTGATACAGCAGATAGGTGGCATGATATTCTGTGTTGTCGGGCGTACTCATCGTGTAGTCGTATTGCCCTTTTGCCGACAATCCCTTAACCCACGGAACATCATAAGTAAGCCCCAGAGTTCCATTTATGCGGCGTTCTTTCCTGATATTATACCCCACATAGTCGGCATTTGTTCGGATAACCGGATTGTTGCCGTCTTGCAACTGCTGACTGTTGCCGTTGGGATACAAGGGGTTGTCGTTGGCATAGATAGGTGCATCCGCACGGGTCAGCCATGCTTCCTTATAGGTGTTCCATCCGGTACCGTTGGGCGAGTGCCGTTCGTTGAGGATAGCTCCTAATGACACTCTCGTCTTCAAATTTTTGGTGATGGTGGCATCTATATTCGTGCGGACATTGTATTTGTCGGCATACAAATCGCCACTCTTGTAAGTACCTTCCTGATGTCCGTAGCCGAGGCTTAAAAAGTAGCGCAGATTTTCTGTTCCGCCATTCACGGAGAGGTTGTGCTGCGACTGAGGCGTAACATCGTTGAATACGGCATCCATCCAATCGTAGGATGGTTTTCCGTCGCGCCAGGGCTGCATCGTCTCATCACTGAAATACGGGTTTTGGCGAACCAGATAGTTGCGACCAAAATCCTGAAAGACCTGTTCGTTCCGCAATGTCATATAGTCCAAAGCACTAACGCCTTCGGGCACATACAAAAATTGCTGGAACGTGAAGTTTCCGGTGTAACCGATGTCCACCTTGCCATTCTGTGCCGTGCCGCTCTTGGTGGTCACCAATATCACACCATTGGCAGCGCGCAAACCGTAGATAGCCGCCGAGCCGTCTTTCAATACCGACACGCTCTCAATTTCTTCCGCATCCATACGGGAGAAATAATCTTTGTCGCGCGTGATACCGTCAATCACAAACAGAGGGTCGCCCATCCCACGAATATCAATCGTGGTGTCATACTCGCCGGGGTTAGCACTCTTCTGAACGATACGCACGCCCGGCAATTTACCGGTCAGGGCATTGAGCACGTTTTCGTTCTTCGTCACCGCGATTTCCTTGTTGCTCACCGAAGAAACAGACCCGGTGATGGTAGCCTTTCGCTGCGAGGTGTAGCCCGTAACCACCACCTCGTCCAGTTCTGCGGCATCTTCCACCAGCGTCACATCCACGGTGGTGGCACCGTTCACGGCAATGACGCGGTCGTCATACCCAATGTAAGACACTTGCAACGAAGCATTGGACGACACCTGCAAGGTGTACTTCCCGTTCACATCAGTTGATGTGCCATTGCTTGGATTGCCGCTTTCGCTAACACTCGCACCAATAATCGGACCGTCGGCATCCGACACGATGCCCGTTACGGAGATTTTGGTTTCCTGGGGATTCTCAGCCCGCAAATACTGTACCCCCCCCCCCGTACAGACCGCCACGACGTACACAAGCCATGCAAGTGAGCCGTTCTTCAAGAATTTTTCTAAATTTTTCATACACATGTTATTAAATTTATAAAATAAAAATTTCACACAAAGGTAACATCCCCGTCTTAATTTTCCCTTAATTTTCGCTTAATTTTTAATGAAAAGACAATTATTTTAAAATTTAACATTTCGTGCGCGGAAATATGGGAAAAATTTTGTACCTTTGCAGTATCATATTTACTTCATTCTATTTTTATGGTAGCAACAACAATGAAAAAATTTACAACTCACATTGACGAGTTGTTTAATCAAGTGGAAAATGACAGTGAACAGCTGATGGTGCAGCGTGCAACGGGCGATATGGTTATACTGTCGCTTACAGATTACAATAGCCTTATGGAAACTTTGCATCAACTCAGTTCATCTGCAAACATTGCACACTTGCAAAAAAGTATTGAACAAGCCAATCAAGGCAAAAGCATACCCGTTGATATTGATAATCTATGGAAATAGTTTTTACTCCCGAAGCCCGAAGTGACTGCGCATATTGGAAAAGAAGTGGTAATGTGAGCGTACAAAACCGCATCACCGCACTATTGAAAGATATGCAGCAACATCCCTTTACAGGCATCGGAAAACCCGAAAGACTAAAATACAACCTCACCGGAACCTGGTCTCGCCGGATTACCGGCGAGCACAGGTTAGTCTATTCTGTAGAAAATGAAATCATAACAATTATCTCGTGTCGATTTCACTATTGATTTCACCGGGAAACAGCATCAAAACCATAAATCTTGCCCTGCCCATTCTTATTAATCCTAAGTCCGGAGGTATAATAGTTGTTGGTGAGTTCCGTTGAGATGCCGGTTTCGTGCAGGCGTGCATACACATTGTCCTCGGTTGCCTCCCCGCGCATCGGTTGGGCGAAATAGGTGGTGTAAACGTGTACCTTTCCGCCTCTGTTGTCGATGCCGGGTGCTCCGCTTCGGGTGTAGTTGCCCTGCTGGATGCGCACGGTGCCGTTGTTTATTATGGCTCCGATGATGGGGCTGCCCCAAAATGCGCTGTTGTAGAGGATGAGTTGGGCATCGGGGTGCACTTTATCCGTTTTCACTTTGTCGCCCATAAGAATGTATGACCTGACGGGCTGTGATGTGATTTGCGTGTTCACCAATTCGGAGTTGACGGCAACAATTTTGGTGTCTTTGTCGGCATCTTCCACAAATAGAGAGAACGTGCAGCCGTCGGAGCCGTGACCAATAACCGTCATTTGCCCCGGATTTTTGCCGGTGATGGCATCTTTCAGGAAATGGATGCCATATATTGAGCCGTAAACGAAATTGTTGAAAATCGTCTGGTTCTTAACATCGGCAAATTTGAGCGCACTGCAATTGGATTGCACGAAGCGCGTCATAGACACATTCGGATAGCCCTGACCGCCTTCGGGGAGCCTTGAGCCGTAATGCGGATTGAACTGCATATTGCGGATAAATCCACCCTCGGCACCGCCGCCAACCCAAATGCCGGCTCTCACGAGCACGCCTGCAAAATAATCCACATAGTGCCCGCCGGTGTTGTATGAAGCGAGGTCGATGCCTTTATCGCCAACCGGAATGGTTACGTTCACGATATATACGTTTTTGCCCTGCCCCTGTATCAGGAACGGTGCTTTTCTTGGATTTTGAGTGCTGAAACCGTCGGTTGCGATATTCAGTTGCACGATATTAAGTCCTCTGATACCGGCGTTTTCTTCAAGTTGCAGGAGCGAGGCTCCGTTTTCGCCGGCATCGCCGCCCGTATAAGTTGTAAACAGAGCCGTGCCACCGCTTTGAGTATGGTGCTGCACATCCCACGTGCCTCGCAGCTCAACGCCCGCCGGCACTTTAACCGGACTGTTGACTAAATATCTTCCCGCCGGCAGATACAGCGTGCCACCGCCTTCAGATTTCACGGCATTGAGTGCCGCCTGCAATTCTGCCGACACGTCTTGCACCGGGACATCGTTGTTGAAGCCTGTTGCGCGCGCTAAATCGGCTTTGAACACGGTGTTGGATGCCGGTCGCGGGTGTTTGTCAATATCCGTTTTCACATTTTTGGGAAGCGGCTCAAACACATATTCATTGCCGCTCTTCCTCTCCACTTTGGCGGACTTGCTGTTGTTTTTGACATCCAATTTGCGCTTATAGCCGGAGTTCACCGATTTGAGCGTATGCGTGTTTGCACCCAAAATCACATGTTTGGCGGGTTGCTTAAAATCGCATTGCGTGAGCAGCACATTGCCGCTATTTATTTTAAGCGCATAGTCGCTGTGTTTGTCAAACGTGCAACTTTCAAAAGATACCACGCCATCGCTGCCGTCGCTGACGATAGGTCCGGTGAAATCCACCCCGTTGAATTGCACCGACGTTCTGAAATCGTTAAAGAAATACACGGCATTGCCCTTCCCGTCGGCTCCGAATGTTGAATTGGATATAAGCAAACCGTAGGGATTAACGTCCTGCACATACAAACCGTTGCCGCAGTTTTTGATATGAATTTCGTATAACTGCGCGTTGGGCGTATCGGAATAACCCGGCTCTCTGCCTATCCACATACCCGTTTTGTAGTCGGTAACATACAGCGAAGACACATATTCCCAATCCGAGCGGTGCATATTGAATCCCGTGCCGTTTGCGCGCGTGTAGGCGGTAGCCTTCGCAAGCGTGGGCGCACCCGGAAGCCCTGAATTTGCCCAATACTTCGGGTCAATTTTGACATTCTCGACACGTCCGATGTCGGTGCATACGTGAATTTCAATTCCGGTATTGAGAGCCGTCATATAACTGTTCACAACATAATGCAGTTCGCTCGGAGCAGAATAGAAACCGTTGTAGGCATTCACAAGCGTTACGTTCTCAACAGTTGCGCAATCGCCGGTTGCCTGAAATAATGTCCACGGATAGGGTTTCACGTCGTCGATGTTCTGTTCGGGATACCAAACAGAGAGGTTTGTTACGCCGGTGCCCGCGCTCATATCTATAAATCTGTCGGCGATGCTTGTGTAGGTAGTGCGGAGCGCGTTGCCCGCCTGCGAGTCGTTCCACCAACTTTCGACAGTGGCATCATAATTGGGTGCGTCTTTGCCCACGCGCACTTCAAGAATGGTGCCGAGCACTTTTCCGCCGTTTAATTCCGGGTCAGCCCAATCGCCGCGCAGTTGTACGCCCGCCGGAAGTTGCAGCACATATTCGTAATTAAAATCTTTCATAGATTGCTCGGTGCCCTGACGCACTCTAACTGTCCGCGTGGCAGTTTGCGTGCTGCGAAACTCATAGTTGCCCGCCGGAATATACACCACGCCGCCGCCGTTGTTATGCGCGGCATCAATAGCAGCCTGAAAAGCCGCCCGATTGTCGAACCCCGATTGGGCTTTCGCGCCAAAATCGGTTACTGCAAAGTCGGATATAACCCAATCCTTTGTCGGATAAATGGTTTTGAGGCTTTGTTGCGAACCCTTCCAAAGTTCCTTGATAGTTTCTTCCACATTCAAACCATCGGGATTGCTCGCCGACTTCGTATTCCCCCGATACTTGCCGCGCCCTTTGTCGTTGCAGAGGCTGACGAGGCGGCTCACCGGCATTTGCAGAAAACCGTTTGCATCATGTGTGCGCACCCATTGGAAAGCATACCGCAGCCATTGTTGGCGCTCGTCTTCGCTTTGCAGGTAAAACCAGGTTATTTCGTCGTAACCCCATATAAAATGAGTGTCGATGGTCGATTGTCCGGGCGTGCTGCTGCAACCGAAGTTGTCAAACTCGACCAAGTAGGGTAGCGATGCACACTGCCATCCGCTTGGCGCAACGCATCCCTTGCTGCGCTTATATAAACCGTCCAAATAGCCCACTTCCAATAGGGCTTGCTGTGGTTTGTCGGCTATTTCCTTGATACGGAGCGGGAAAGTGTTGAAATCCAACAGGCTTTTCCCATTGACCACCATACCGCCCGTGGGCACGTGTGCATCGAGCAGCACCCACCCGTGGCGAGCGGCTGTTTGGGCATATTTCCGCAATTTGGCAAGAAACGCCTCCCAATGCAGCAACTGCGGGTCTGCCATGCCGATTAACGCCGTCTGTCCCAAGTGCAACGCCTCGCAGCCGATTCCCATATAGGTGCCGGCGAGATACATAAACCACAGTTGAGTTTCTGCCTGCGTGATGTCGGGAACGCTTGAGCCTTGCCGCCAATGATTGACCATTTTCCCGTCCGGATTCAACATTTTGGCGTAATTGAAATTCCGTTTTTTGACAGGAAGCCCCATGGCATTGAAAGCCCATGCGGGAACAGGTATTTTGTTCACCTTTTCCGTCACAATCTCGAAAAGAGCCGCCTGAAAAATAACTTCCGCATCGTTGGCATGTACCTTATTTATCAGCCGTTTCGCCTGTTCCAGATAGTCGGGCACGGTGAGCACATCTTCGCTTCCCCAACGATAGATTGCCCTGCCGATGAATTTGGCTCCGATGTTTTTTATTAGCCTCACATCGTCGTCTTTGTAGGGATACGGACCGTCGTTTGCATACGGGTCAACTTCCAAAAACTCGGTCATTGTTATCGACCGTTTCAGATAATTCTCCAACACCTCCCGTGAAATCCCCGAAGCATCATAGCGATAACTTTGCGCATGGCAGGAAAGCGCACTAAGCAGGAAAACAGATGATACTATATATTTTTTAAGCATATTGAATGATTTTTTATTTAATTATCTATTTAAATACGCCGGTCAGCCAATAATAATTTTCCAGCATCCGGTTCATAATTTTTTCGCCGGCACCAATTTCAATCAAATCGGGTCCATTGTCGGCTCCATAGCCGCCATAAGCCGACGAGCGGATGTCCGGTATATAAATCGGCCATTTGCCGCCATTCCACGTGTAGCCGAAGAAAAACGGCACGGCATAAGGTTGTATTTCACGTTTCCAATCAATTTGAAATTTGATAAACGGCTCGCCGGGCACGGTAGCAATCACGTAGCGGTTGTTGATGGCGATGACCGAGAAATGGACGTTGTAATACAGTTTTTTATCATAGCGTCCGGTAAAAAACAGCGAGTCGCTTTTCACTTTGATGTCGGCTACATCGTGGGGATTGGGATACAATTCTTTGGCTAACTTCACCGTTTCGATGGATAGCAGTTTGCCCATACGGTCGATTAAATCGTAGTTGGAGGGGCGCGGGTCGTCGGGCGATTGCCGTCCGCCGTCTTTCCACAGCGGTGCCTGATTGCCGCCGCCACCTTGCACAAACAGGCAGGTGATTTGATTGCCAAAGGCTTCCTCCGTGTATTTGGTGGCATAGCCTACATAGTCGCCGGAAATTTCAAAATTGTTCCAAGCCACATCGGGATGGCAGGCATAGTTCATTATCAACGCTTTGGGATTACCTTTTGTGTCGTCTAAGCGGATAACGCCCACCGCATTGTCCACCGGACCGTGAGGGATGCGTTCGGGATTGACCGCCCTGTAATGGTCGTCGCCCACCCACGATTCGCGCGCCCGTCCGTCGTCGCGGATAATCAGGCGGTTGAAACTCAACTGCGGGAAGTAGCGATGCCCGCCCGAAATTTGAGCGTCAAACATAGATTTCGAGGCGCGCTCCACAACGGTGGTAATCTGCTTTTCAAGCCATTCCCGCGGTGCCTGTTCGGAAGAATGGGTGTGTTGCGGGCAAAAATAGATTTCCGTCAGACGAAACTGCTTTTTCAGTTTTTCCTCCAATGGAATGTTGGTGTAACCGCCCAAATCCAATCCCACAAAAGCGATTCGGGTGTTGCCGACTTCTAAAATCAAACTGCGTGCATACAGCGAATCGTGCACCGGATATTTAGGCTGTGCGGGCGTGATGTTGATTTTGGCTGTTCCAGCCATCAACTTGGCGGCAGCGAATCCACTCTGAATGGAAACGTAAAGACAGCATACAAATGCTGCTAAAAAATGACGTGTTTTCATACTGTTTTTATTTTAAATTAATTGTTTGTTTTAAGCGAATATCGGCAGACGAGCTTCCGAGCATAAATTCAAATTCACCGGGTTCTACCACGCGCTTCATCTCGTTGTTAATCAGCCACAGGTGTTCTTCCGGCGTAATGCTGAGCGTCACTTTTTGGGTTTCGCCCGCCTTCAGATGTATCTGTGAGAATCCTTTAAGTGCCTTGACGGGAGTTGCAACGCTTCCGATTTTATCCCGCACATAGAGTTGCACCGTTTCCGTGCCGGCGACTTTGCCGGTGTTTTTCACATCGAGCGTCACCGTGATATGAGCTTTGACAGCGGGATTTTCCGGCGTAATACTCAGGTTGCTGTATTCAAACGAGGAATAACTCAAACCGTGTCCGAATGGGAACAGCGGCTCGCCGTTGCCATCGGTATAATTGCGCGGCGAAGACGGTTTTTTGGAATAATATATCGGCAGTTGTCCCTGATATTTCGGAATACTGATGGTAAGTTTCCCTGATGGGTTATAATCGCCGAACAGGACATCCACAATGGCGTTTCCGCCATTTTCGCCGGGGAACCAACCCTCCACAATGGCGTTTGACTTTTCTTCGACCGGCGTGAACACGAGCGGACGTCCGTTCAAAAGAACACTCACAACAGGTTTGCCGCCTTTCGCCACTGCCTCAAGCATGTCAATATCCGCCTGTTTCATATTCAGATTTTGGCGGTCTTTTCCTTCGCCCACTTCCCGGTCGGTTTCGCCCAACACCACAATCGCCACATCCGAGGCTGCAACAGCCTGCGTTATCTTAGCAGACATTCCGGTTTGAACGTAATTGATTTGTATATTGCTTCCAAAACGTTGCTTCAGGGCTTCATAAACCGTAACGCCTTTTGCGTCCCGCGGTCCATAGCCGCCGATGGACGACATATCAGCCAAGTTGCCTATCAGCGCAATTCTTTTGAGATTTTTGCTCAAAGGCAATGTCCCGTGTTCGTTTTTCAGAAGGACAATCGACTTGCGACCGGCTTCCAGGGCAAGTGCCTGATGCGTTTCGTTGTGGAAAACTTTGTCGATAAGCGTTTCGTCCGTATAAGGATTTTCAAAAAGACCGAGTTCAAATTTAAGTCGTAAAACGTCAGCCACCGCTCGGTTCAGTTTGTCTTTCGACAGCGACCCGTCTTTGGCGGCTTCTACAACAGCCGATTGAAATGTCTCGTGGTCAAAATCATAGAACTGCATACTTAATCCCGCCGTAATCGCCTGTGTTACAGCCTCTTTGGGGCTTGCCGCCGTATAGTGAGGCTCCAGCAGGCGGCGAATGGCACCTAAATCGGTTACAACCATACCCTCAAATCCCCATTCTTTCCGCAACAAATCGGTCAGCAACCATTCGCTTGAAATACACGGAACGCCGTCAATATCGTGATAGGCAGCCATAATTCCCCGCGCTTTGCCTTCGCGCACCGCTTTTTCAAACACATAGAGATGTGTTGAACGGGCTTCCCGCTCGCCTATAAAAACAGGACCGGTGTTGCTTCCGCTTTCGGGAATACCGTGAACGCCAAAATGTTTCGGCTCGGCGGCAACCGCATTATTATCCTTCAAATCGGTGCCCTGCATCCCCTTTATCATATTCACCGCCATACGGGAATTGAGATAAACGTCTTCGCCATACGTTTCTTCCGTCCGTCCCCAACGTGGTTCGCGCGCCAAATCAAGGTTTGGATTAAGCAAGAAATGAATACCGTGTGCACGCGCTTCCGTTGCAATCACCCGTCCGATGTTGTACATCAGCGTTGTGTCCCAAGAACTTGCATTTCCGATGGGCACAGGGAAATTCGTCGCGCCTGCACCGCAATAGCCGTGCAGACCCTCTTCGATAAACAAGACCGGAATACCCAAGCGGCTTTTTTCAACCGCGCGGCGTTGCAGTTCATTGGAAAGGGCAGCCGTTTTCGGATAAAAATCGTGGATAGAGCCGATGCACATCGAATCGAAAAAGCGCACCACGCTTTCTTCAATAAATGTGTCGGCATCCTTCATCAAGCTGTCTTCTTTTGCCGACAACATATCCAATTGAGCGGCTTTTTCCTCCAAAGTCATCCGCGAAAGCAGGTCATTGACCCGCTTGTCAACAGGCGCGGAAGCATCCTTATAGACGGGACTCGAATTACAGGCTACAAAACATAGCGTTGTTGATGCGAGTAAAAAATTTGATACAATTCTTGTTTTCATATTTTTCATATTTTTATATTTTTCATTTTCTTGTTGGTATTTCAAATGACAGTGGTTTTTCTTTCCGCAG
>BNTT01000008.1 GCA_025996815.1 Bacteroidia bacterium | reverse complement strand
TGATACGCGCCTATTCCTCTTCAGGCAATTTGTCCGATTGATTTCCTTGCAAAATCGCCTCAATGTCGGCAATCGTAAGTTGTGAAGGCTTGTAGTCTACGGCGGTAGGAGAATACAGATTTTCGCCCGCGACGGCAGTGCGTACCACACCCTGTTCGGGATTGCTACTGTTGTAGGCAATATCGTCTTCTGCTATCAAAACGATGTGGCTGTCGTCAAAACCTTGTTTTTTGAGCAATTGATACATCGCGAAAGCATCCGCTTGATGGCGGTAGTTGTTCCAGCCACTTGATGCAGCCACAACCAGGGCATACGTGTTTCTGTGGGGCGGATAAGTGCGAACGACGGCATCAAAAATTTGTCCGTTGGTGGCCTTCCAGTTCCAGCTCGACAAGGTGGAACTTATCCTTCGCGAAGGGTCGGACGAACTGTAATCCAACAAAAGAAAGCGTCCGTTATAGACTTCCCAATGGTAATAAACCGACGACAGCACGGTGGTGAAAGCGGTGGCATCAAATTTAAGTGCGCCGCTTGCGCCTTTAATAACAGGGTATTCACCCCGATTGATAGCATCAATGTTGCGGCGCATACCGCTGACTGTCCAGTTGCCACCCGCCTGCGTACCGCTCACCACGGTTTGAATGGCTTTGTTGAAACTCTTTTTGCCGCCCGCGTTGTGATGTTCTATCGCCGCCAATCCCACCAGCATCACATTATCGTAGAGTTGGCTGGCGCCGAGTTGCGGCGAGGTATTGTTGCGACTGTGGTAGGCAACGTCAAACCCCTCCATCGGGTCGCTGCCCATCGCCACGCCCTCGATGCCTTCGGCGTTGCTGCCTTGCTCCTGCAACAAGTGCAATACTTGATTGTCGTAGGCTACGTCGGAAAAAAAGAAGTGCGTTTGCCCCTCGTAAGCCCGCGAGGCAAGTATCATAGCCACGGCATCGCTTGCGCCGGAGGGTGCGCAAATCACCGCCTGTGCACCGGAGGCTACTGCTGTCGCTATATCGCCGGCGATGGTGGCAGACGTGTAAGCCGCGGTTGCTTTGTAGTCAATATTTAATTCCATTGCCTGAAAGGGAATCCAGTCGATAAATGTTTGTCCATAGAGGTCGTTTTCTTTTGCCACGATAGCCACCGACTTTGCACCACGAGCCATTGCACGGGCGAGCAGGGCTTCACACTGCGAAATATCGGGTTCGACCATTGCCCATAAATAGCCTGAAGAGGAATAGGCGCGTATCAATTCTTCGGAAGAAGCCGTGGGTGTGAGTATAGGCTTTTGCACTCGGGTGCAAGCGGCTGCAAATGGAGCCACATGGGCAGAATACAACGGTCCAACAATCGCGCAAAGGTCTTGACGGGCACTCAAAGTCTGTGCCAATGCTGCCATATCTTCCGTTTCTTCGTCATACCGTTCGGCAGTAATTCGCACCCCTTCGGTGCCGCTTTGAGCCGCATTGAGATTTTCGATAGCCCAATCCACAATGTGCAGTCGGGCAGTATTGCTCATCGGCAACACCACCGCAATTTTATATTCCGTGCGTTGAGCCGCGTCGTCGGGCGTGATGTAATGTTCCTCCGTGCATCCGCTCAAAAGGCAGAGAGCAACGCAAGCGAAACTAAAAAAGCGCAATAAATATTTTTTTATCAATGCAAACATGGTGCGAAGGTACACATTTTTTTTGAATATCATCCACTGTATGTAAAAAAAAATCACTACCTTTGTCGCCGTATTTTACTGTTTTTTTAATTTAAAAATAAAAATTAAGATGAAAAAGTTATCCATTTTTCTTTTAGCAGCAACGCTGGCAGTGTTCAGCACCTGCAATGATGACGATGCCACAACCCCCGTAACCGGCATTGATGACGATGCCACAACCCCCGTAACCGGCATTGAGTTAGATGTCCCCGAGCTTGGACTTCAGGGAGGCGAGGAATATACGCTCACTGCCACCGTGCAGCCCGAAGATGCGAGCAACAAAGCGGTGAGGTGGACGAGCAGTGATGAAACCAAAGCCACTGTTGTCGATGGCAAAGTAACTGTAACCATGCCGGTGGAAGATGTAACAACTTTTGAGTATGTTACTATTACAGCCACAGCAGGCAATAAAGCAGATACATGCAACCTTGTTATTTACCCCATACCCACTCCGGACAACGCAAATGAGACCGAAGTAGTAATAAATGGCGTGACGTGGGCAACGTGCAATGTGGATGCACCCGGCACCTTTGCTGCCACCCCTGATGCCCCCGGTAAATTGTATCAATGGAACCGCAAAAAGGCTTGGGCAGCAACAGGCACAGTTAGTGATTGGAGTGACACTAACGCTACCGGCAGTACTTGGGAATCGTCTAACGACCCATCGCCTGAGGGTTGGCGTATTCCTACGGAGGACGAACTGCAAACATTGCGTGATGGAACGAAAGTAGTAAATTCATGGGCTTTTAACGGCAGAATTTTTATTGACAAGAGTACGTATCAAATTCTTGTTTTGCCTGCGGTCGGCCACAGGACGGGCACGATGGGTACGCTCTACCAAACCAACATGGTGGGAGTGTATTGGAGTAATAGGGCAAGTGGCACAGAGTACGCTTACACGTTAGGTTATGGCACCGCCGGCACAAGTTTGGACGGCAGGTCCTCCCGTTCCGGCGGTCACTCCATCCGTTGCGTAAAAAAATAAATTCGATTTATTTGCTGTTGAGATATTCCAACTCTTTCTGCTGAGCAATGCCATGGTATTGCTCAACAATGGGCTGTAGTTCGCTGCTGTAACTCGCAGCAAGCAGCAGGTGGATATACCCCGAACTTAAATCAAATTGTGCGCTTGCCGGCAATTGACCTGTTTGTAGCCATTCTTGAATGTAGGCAGGCAACCACAAGTCCATTCGTTTGAGCATGGAGCCGATGATGCCTTTGGCAAAAGGCGATTGGTCGGTGTCTACGCCTACGGTGTAGAGGTTGGGATTGTTCGTTTCGCGCAGGTAGCGGTAGATGCCGAGGTTGGATGTGCCTGCGAGGGCGTAGATAAATGGGGATTCGGCATAGAGTGCACTTGCCACCCGGTAGGTGCTGTCCACCATATTGAAGCCGTCGAAACCGGTGGCGAGAGACATGGCGCTCACATGGGCAGTTACGCCGGATTGTGCTGCGGCATAGGTGTAACCGTCCGTAAAACCGTCGCGCCCTGAGTTCAAGAAATTCCAATCGGGGAAAGCACTCACGTAAGCGGAAGTAGCAGCTTGCGTTTTCTCATACGCCACGGCACCAATAAGAAACGATACGCCATAGCCCGAAAAAGAAACCGTGCGCACGGGCAAATCCCGCTCCGACTCAAATATCAAAATGCGATTAACCACCGGCTCATCTGCCGTAGATTCCGCTACCACAAAATTTTCGTAATCATCGCAACTGCCTAACAGGAGCAAGGCATCAGCGTTTTCGCGAACATAGTTGAGCCAATAGTCAAAAACGGATTTCAACTCTGCCGTAGAATTGGTTTGCGGGTTGATGTAGTGAAAATCGAAATCGGTGTTTTTTTGCGCATCCAGCACGCTTTTCAAGATATAATCATTGTAGCCCATATCGCCCAGGCTGTTTGCCGGAAACAGGAAAATCACCTCTTTGAGCGGGTCGGGATATACAATAATATCCTTGTCCATACACCCGGTGGCAAACAGAGTGAATAGAACAAGGATACTGTATAGTTTGCGTAACGGCATATAAATCAACTTATCAAGCAAATATCAATAAAACTCAACCAATCGGAAACCACTATTGGCAACACCTTCCGAACGGGGATAATTGGAATAACGCTCCGATTCGCAATATTGGGGGATAGACAAAAAACTTCCGCCAAATTGCATACGGTATTCTCCCGGTACGATGGTAGAATTTGTCCATTCATACAGATTACCGGTCATGTCGTAAATACCTAATGCATTCGCAGCTTTTGTTCCGACTTTCTGCTTTCGTTTCCTGTCATTATAGGAACTATTATAAGCATACCACGCCACATCGTCTATCGTATTGCTCCCGCTGTAGATATAAATATCTTTGTTTTTTCCACCTCTTGCAGCATATAACCATTGCTCTGATGTGGGCAAATCATAGTATTTCCCTGTTTTTCTATAGAGTTCGCCAATAAAAGCGATGACATCATACCACGACACGCAATCTACGGGGTAATCCGCACCTCTTTTATCATACGAAGGATTATTACCCATGACGGCTTGCCACTGTCCCTCCGTAACCTCGTATTTGCCTATTTTGAAATTACTGATAGTCGTCCCATTCCCTTCTACATTCACCATTTCGATTTCTATGGTTGGACTGTTTTCAGGCGGAACCGTAGTTACGCTTGTTTGCGTAACGTTCACTACTTTGGACAGTGTGCCCGCAGTAAGGACGACTTTTGCCGAACGGTCTTCATCGGTTTTGTTGCGTAACACATCCACATAAACCGTTCCGTTGCCTGTGCCGGAGGGGCTTACAAGGCACCACGCCGTGTCGGCAAGGTTTTCCAACGTTGCTGTCCACGCACTGTTGCTTGTTACTACTATGCTGTCGGCTGCCATCGTGGGCAGGGCAACATTAATACTTGTTTTGTCCACCGACAGGGTGGACGCAACTTCATCTTCGTTGTCCACCGACAGGGTGGGCGCAACTTCATCTTCGGAGCAGCCACTGAATAGAAGTGCTGCTGCCATTGCTAAACAATAATTGTGTTTCATAAATGTTGTTTTTTTTATGTTACTATTAAATTTTTTGCAAAGGTAAGCATTATTTTAAAAAAAACTTCCGAAAATGTTTGGTAGTTAAAAAAAAAGTCGTACCTTTGCAGAGCATTTACTCTGTTTTGGAGATGAAAGATACGAAAAATCACATATTGCAAACCGCCTTCCGGCTCTACTTGCAGAAGAGTTATAAGGCTGTAACACTGAAAGATATACTCGCAGCGACGGGTATGTCGAACGGTGCGTTTTACCACCATTTCGACAACAAGGAGCAACTTTTTAAGGCTGTTGTTGACCACTACCTGCTCGGGACAACGCGCCACGTTTTTGAAATTTACCCGAAAGATTCGCTCTACGGCTTTATTCAGCACGTTTTGGCGAGTTTCGACCGGATTTTTGACGCGCTTTACAAAAACGCCAAAGGCAGTGTCAATTTTTTCTCCTTTATGTTTGAGGCGTTGAGGTATTTCCCTGAATTGCAGGCAGGAATACTTAAAAATCAGGCGTTGGAGACTCGTGTGTGGCTCGAAATGATTGGCATTGCCCGAAAAAAGGGCGAAATAAAATCGGCAATGCCCGACGAATCCATCGCCAAGTTTTTCATCTACGCATCAGACGGAAACAGAATGGATTATGTGGTGGAAAAAGATTTTAAATTGCTGAAAAGCAGAATCAGGACTTTGTGGAACGATTTTTATCTAATGTTGAAGACATAATTTTTTTTTAGCACAAACAGAGTGTTTGCTCTGTTTTTAAAGAATAATAATAATTTTAAAAAATAAATAAAATGGTTAAATTAATGAGTTTCAAACATTGGCAAGTATTTGCAATTTTAATGGGCGTCCCGGTGATTGCCCCGCTTGCCGTTTTTTGTCAGGTAGTCGCAAATAGCAGCCTGACAGCAGTTTCAATCGCCGGTCTGATAGACATCGGGCACAATTACGTGGCAAAAATGCTTGCCGTGCTTCCGTGCCTGACGGCGGTGACTATCGGTTTGCTCGCCGTGTGGTTTTCCGCAATGGCGGTGTGTCTCCACAAAAAACTTCCGCCGACGGCAAAAATGAGCCTCACGGGGTTTTGGTTTTGCCTGCTTTTTCCGGCAGTATTTAAGGTGGTTACGTCTATCTGGCTGTCGGATTTAATTGCCGGATTTTGGAACAGTGAACCGCTTGGTCGTTTTTTCATCGTCCCGCAGAATTTTTCGACCACTTGCGCATTTCTGTTGGTGAGTGCACAACCGTTATCTGCTGTTGTGGTAAACCTGATGGCACATTTTGCAATGTCCTACTTGCTCGGTTTCTTGTATGTATGCTCTGCCTTCTGCATTTTCTACTGCTTCTACTTCATTGCTAAAGCGTTGAAAACAGCTGAGTTACAACGACCGGTGAAATTTCGCGATTTTGCCCAGGAATTTTTCTTAATCTGGATTTTGCCTGTTGGAATCTGGATTATCCAACCTCGAATCAATCAATTGTTTAATAAAAAATAAAGAAAAAATGAAAAAAAACAGTATCGTATTATTAGCAACGCTGTCAATGATTGGCGTTGCAGAAGCTAATGCACAAATGAAATTTGCGTTTAGCAAGGGCTTTGCGGCAAATGCCGTTGTGTCGGATTTTACCGTGGCGGGCAAAAATGAAACGGGCTTTGGCGCATCGCTGAGCAATTCAGACAAATTGGAAATCAGCAAACACATTGCGCTGCAAACCGAGTTTCACCTGCATTACAGCGCATCCCAAAATGTTAAATATTGGGGCTTGGAAGTGCCTATATACGTTGTGGGGCATCGAAAAATGGGTTCCGGAAAGGGCTTTGGGGGCGCGGGAAGTTACGCCGATTATGGTTTGCAGGCAAAAAATTGGGCGATTGGCGGGGCTGTGATTGCCGGCTACGAATTTGCCAACGGCTTTTTTGTGAATATCTCCTACAAAAGGCGTTTTTTCGATTGGGCACCCGCCCATGCAGCCAACGCGGCAATGAAGTTGCAAGCGGCAAGCATCGGGGTGGGATACCGATTTACGCTCTTTGAAGATATACGGAGTATTTTTAGATTTTTGCCGCGAGCATTGTCCCCTTATTAAAATATTTCCCCGCCTCATTTGTCTTCATCAGTAGAGAACATTTACAATTAAAAATTAAAAGTTAAAAGTTATGAAGACAAAGAAAGGTATCATTATTGGGTTGGCAGGGATTATGCCGGCGGTGATTGGGATGAGTTGTGGCTCGAAAGAGGGGCAGATGGATACGTTTGCTGCCGAAGAGGGCGTGGTGGAAATCAGCGTTACGGCTACCGGGTATATTCAGCCGGTGGAAGTGGTGGAGGTGGGCACGCAGGTGTCGGGCGTGATTGAGAAAATCTACACGGATTTCAATGCGCATGTGAAAAAAGGACAACTGCTCGCCGAGTTGGACAAACTCACCTTGCAGGAGAAACTTAATCAGGCTACCGCCTCGCTGCACAGCGCACAGAGCGAGCTGGACTATGCGCGGTCGGTTTTTGAACGCACCAAGCAACTCTATGAGGGCAATGCCGCCACAAAAGCGAGTTACGAGGAGGCGACCAACAAGCTGACGCAGGCGCAGACAACGCTGGACAATGCCCGCGCCACCTACCATCAGGCAAAGGTGGACTTGTCCTACGCCTACATCTACTCGCCCATCGACGGCGTGGTGCTCCATCGGGCGGTGAATACCGGTCAGACCGTGGCGGCGATGTTTGCCACCCCCACCTTGTTCACCATCGCCAAAGACCTCACCAAAATGCAGGTGGAAGCCGACGTGGACGAAGCTGATATGGGAAAGGTGAAACTTGGGCAGCGGGTCTCTTTTGCGGTGGATGCCTACACCGACCTCACGTTCGAGGGAACGGTCAGTCAGATACGCCTTCAGCCGAAAGTGACCAACGGAGTGGTTACATACACCGTGATTGTGGATGCCCCTAACCTCGAAGGCAAACTTTTCCCCGGTATGACGGCAAATATCTCGGTGGAAGTGGACGTGCAAAAGGGGATTACAATACCGATTGAGGCACTGTCTGCCGACCGCCGCTCCGTGATGATTGCGATGAACGGCAAGGCGGAGCAACGCGCGATTGAAACCGGCATCAACGATGGCATCAACATCATCGTCCAATCGGGTATCCGCGAAGGCGAAGGCGTAGTAAAGTCTTATAATACAGGTAAAAAGAAATAAAAGCAGATATGAAATCAATAATTAAAATAGAAAACCTCTGCCGGTCATTTGAGGTGGGCGGCGAGAAAGTGCAGGCACTCAAAGGCATATCCTTTGGCATCAACGAAGGCGAATTTGTCAGCATTATGGGGACGAGCGGCAGCGGGAAATCGACCCTCCTGAACATCCTCGGATGCCTCGACCGACCCAATGCCGGCGAATACCGGATTGACGGTATTTCGGTGAAAGACCTCTCGGAAGACGAATTGTCCACCATACGCAACCGCAAAATCGGCTTTGTGTTCCAAAACTACAGCCTCCTGCCACGCACATCGGCATTGGAACAGGTGGAACTGCCCCTGCTTTACAACAACACAGTGTCTGACAAACAACGCCACGAACGCGCCGAACAGGCATTGCTGCAAGTGGGATTGAAAGAGCGTATGCGCCATTCGCCCAACCAAATGTCCGGAGGGCAGCAACAACGGGTCGCCATTGCCCGCGCCCTTGCCGCAGACCCGGTGATGCTGCTCGCCGACGAAGCCACCGGAAACCTCGACACGCGCACCTCTTACGAGATAATGTGCCTGTTTCAAGAACTCCACGCCAAAGGGAAAAGCATCGTCTTTGTTACTCACGAGCCGGATATCGCCACCTTCACAGAGCGCACCATTCTGCTGCACGACGGGAACATCGTGAATGATGCCCCGGTTGAAACCCAATCGGCTCGCCGGATGCTGGAAGCACTGCCGGGCTGAAAGCATCTATTCAAACAAAATAATTCCCAATAATATAAAGCGGCACATTCGTCATCCACGATTCTTGGCGGAAATCGGACAAAGATGTGCGAATGGCGGTTTGTGGTTTGTATTTTTCGCAAAAAAGTTTAAAACTGTGGGCTTTAAGATTTGTCCCCGATTTCACCTCAACGGGAATTATTGCGTCATCTTCGGTTTGAATTAAAAAATCAAGTTCGTATTTGCTGTTTTCAAAGGGAAAATAATTGATTGACAAATTTTCATTCAGCGAAAGTTGCTGATAAACAAACTGTTCTGCTAAAGCTCCCTTAAACTCGGTAAAAAAAGCATCGCCATTGAGCAAGGTTTTGGCATTCAGTTTCGACATTGCGGCAAGCAAACCCACATCACCCAAATAGAGTTTGAAAGCCGACAAATATTGAAAGGCAACCAAAGGCAAAGCAGGTTTGGTAACGCTGTAAATTTTGTGCAGCAAGCCGGCATCCACAAGCCACTGAATAGCCAATTCAAAGTCCTTTGCCCGCGCACCTTCCTTAATTATGCCATAAATAAACTTTTTGTTTTCTTTTGCCAACTGCGCCGGAATGTTTTCCCAAACCATATTTATACGCGGCAGAATTTCTTTTGGCGCGTGTTTTGAGAAGTCATTCTGATAATTTTTCAATATTTCGTTTTGAATTTTTCGCGCTTTTAGCCAATCTCTGTCCTGCGCAAAAACGGATACGACTTCGGGCATTCCGCCAATGTAGAAATAGTAGCGGAGAAATTCCTTAAACTTTTCGGCAAAAGAGGGTAAATAGTCCCACCGTTTTTCGCGTAAAATGCGAGCTAATCCGTTTTCTTCGCCCATTGCAAGCAAAAACTCGTAAAATGACATCGGGTTAAGTTGCAAATAGCTAACTTTACCTACAGGAAACGACTCTCCGGGGTGAATATTTATACCAAGCAACGAACCGGCGGCAATTATTTGATATTCAGGTGCATTTTCGTTAAAATATTTTAACGAAGTAATCCCTTGTTCCGCCGATTGAATTTCATCGAAAACAATCAATGTATCTTCAGGCGTGATTTTCAAACCCGAATAAAATTCAAGTTCTGTGATAATGCGCTGAATATCAAAATTTTGCAAAAACATATTTTGGGGCGCATTCTTATCATCAAAATTGACATACACCATTTGGCGATATTCTTTGTTGCCAAATTCTTTTATGAGATAAGTTTTACCTACCTGTCTTGCCCCTAAAAATACGAGTGGCTTTTTATTTTTATCTAATTTCCACTGTAACAACTGTTTAAATTGCGTTCTATACATTTTTCTCTCGATTTTAGATGTTTATTTTACATTTTTCTCTCAAAATTACGCTGCAAAGATACACTTTTTTCCACACACATAAGCAAAATTAAAATATTTTCCAGCCTCATTTGTCTTCAACATTAAGAAGAACAATTAAAAAATAAACGCAATGAAAACAAAAAATCTCATCAAAATTGCATGGCAAGCCCTGCTGCTGAATAAAAAACGCGCCGTGCTAACGATGCTCGGCATCATCATCGGCATCTCATCGGTGGTGCTGATGGTCAGTCTCGGACAAAGTTCTACGGAACTCATCCGCAATCAGGTCTCCGGCTTTGGAACCAATCTGATTATGGTCAGCAATGTCCGAAAAGACGTTATGGGCGTTATGGTGGGCACCGAGAATATGAAAAATATGAAGATGAAAGATGTGGAAGCCATCCGCAAGCAAGCACGGCATATCACCAAAGTGACGCCCTGCGTGACCGCTATGGAACAGATAGTGAGTGGCTCGCACAACTGCCCCGGTGTTATGATGGGGGCGAATGTGGATTATCTGAGCATCTCCAATTCCAAGATTGACAAGGGCAGGGTGTTTTCCGTGCAGGAAGAGGAAACGGCAGCCAAAGTGTGCATACTTGGGCAAACGGTTATCAAAAGCCTGTTCCCCAATGGCGAAAATCCGGTGGGCAAAACCGTCCGTTTCGGCAAGATGCCCTTGGTGGTCATTGGGACGATTGCTGAAAAAGGGAAAAATTTCACCGGCGACGATTACGACGACATCATTCTGGCACCCTACACCACGGTGCAAAAACGCCTGCTGAACATTGATTATATCCACATGATTATGGCAACCACCACCACAGAAGCCGACACCGACGCTGCAATGAGCGAGGTGCAATCCACCATGCTGCGAATGCACAAACTCAACGCCGACGGCGACCCTGATTTTGAAGTCATCTCGCTCACACAGGCACTCGATATGATGAACTCCATCATGGCTGTGCTTCAAGCGTTTTTGATAGCCATAGCCGCCATCTCGCTGATTGTGGGCGGCATCGGCATCATGAACATCATGTACGTTACCGTAACAGAACGGACACGCGAGATAGGGCTGAGGCGGTCGTTGGGCGCAAAAAACAAAGACATCCTCCGCCAATTCCTGATTGAGAGTGCGATATTGAGTTTGGCGGGCGGCATCGTTGGCATCATTGTAGGGCTGTTGCTATCGGCATTGGCATTGTTTTTGTTGGATATGGGCTTTATGGTCAGCATCACCGCCATAGCCATCTCGTTTATAGTATGCGCCACCATAGGCATCTTCTTCGGCTGGTATCCCGCCAAAAAAGCGGCAGCCCTCGACCCGATTACGGCGTTGCGGTATGAATAGTTAAACAGCAAAGAATTGGTTGGGTTTATGCCTCCCCAACCAATCCTTGTCAAACTCCTGATTACATCGCGTAGTCGGGAGTTCTTTTATTCATTCTTATAATCGGGGTCAATATTGCTTTTAAAATTTGTATTCAATACCGATAGCGATTGGGGCTGCACCTCCTGCTCCTAATGTAATGTCGGAGAAGCTTGCTCCGCCCCCACTAACCGATGTTGATGTGTAGCTAAAGTGCAAAAGGTTTACCGTTGAGGTCAAGTTGATTTTGCCGGTCAAGGCGTATTTCACCACAGGAACAGCACTCAGACTAAGAATAGACATCCCTTCAGGAGACTTCATACCGAGGGTAGCCTGCCCCCAAAGGCTCAATTTGTCGGATTCAAGAAATTTGTAACGACCAAAAGCACCGAACCCCGTGGTACTTACGGACACAGTTGTTGTTTGTGTTTGTCCATCGCTGTCCATTTTGGGGAACCCATAGTCGTCGAGGACATCTTGTACCTCGTCATTTGACTCATAGCTAATGTGAGCTCCCACTTCTAACTTGTCACTTATGACATAGCCAACTTTAGGCACAAAGGACAAAGAGGACGTGGACGATAGACCATACGAGCGATAGTCCAAAGACCCACCAACAAAGAATTGCGCACTTGCAGATACAGTTCCTACGACCATCGCTGCTACTAATAATACATACTTTTTCATTTTTTTTTGCTTTACGTCCGTTCCTTATACGGACAATTAAAATTATAAACTAATTCCTACTCTAAAAAGGCTTCGTAGGTGTCTTGCCCCCTTTTAATCAGTTGTTGGGCAACTGTTGTCTTTCCTCACCACACGCACATAAAAAAAGCGCAGACAAACTCGGATATCTCTATCTGTTCTCTGAGCCCTTAGACTGGCTATATACACTATCAAATAAAAAATGAGTTGCCCACGCCGCCGGCGTGAACGTCATCACTCTTACTTTTGATAGTGTTCTTGAAAGTGTCTAAGTCTCAGAGAACAAAAGTAATAGCTAAAACGCTTTTTCCAATTTAAAATGTGCGCATTATCGCACCTATTTTCTCATAATCTCCTATATATTAAAGGGTTGCCACTCGTATTCGCCCACTCTTCGAGCAAATATCGGACGGCAAAGGTATGTATTTTTTTTAAGCAATCGCCCTATTTTTGCTTCTTTTTTGGTTAAATAAAGTTAATTACTCTTAAATCTACCGAAATACGCACTGTGGGCGTGCAAATAATGCTCTCCTAATTCATAACTATTTTGTACCTTTGCCGGTGATTTTTAATAATTGATTATTATGGCAAAGAAAAGAAAACAGGCACAGGCACAGATTTTGTTAAGTCCCGAAAATTACATTCGCCAAAAAGCGCGCAATCTGCCCATCTATAAATGTTGGATAAATGCAGATTGGAGCGATTGTCGATTGGCTCATATTTTTATTGCCCGACAGCATGCCAATGACAATGTAACTTTTTGTGTCTATTTGGTTGATTTAGGCTGCCTTGGCGTGAAAGATACCTCATATCGCTTCAACATTTCGCTCGAAGAGTTGGAGGGAATGATAATGAAGATAGGAGAGGATATTGAAATAGACGATACGCTTTCTTATTCATTGGCGCACAATATTATCTATTCCGCCATCGAATTTGCTGAAGAATATGGTTTTAAGCCGCATAGAGATTTTACTCAAATCACCCAATTTTTTCTGGAAGAAGACACCGACGAGATTCCTCTGATAGCCGTTGAATGTGGTCACATAGAAGAAGATGGAAAGCCTTTTTATATCAATACGGGATATGAAAGCCCGGCAAAGACAAAACAGATTATAGCCCAATTGAACAAAACAGCAGGAGAAGGAAATTATCATATTTTTATAGACGTTGCCGGGTATGATAATGACGACAATGAGTTTGATGATGAGTATGATGATGATGAGTTTGATGAGTATGACGATGAATATGATGAAGTCGGAGGTGCGGCGGCGGATGCCCTGCTTGATGAGGTGCGCCAATTAAGCAAAAAAGAGCAAGAAACACTGTTTTTTGAACTCCTCCACAGAGAGAATGAGGAAGTGACCCAAGAAGGTGTGAGAAAGTTGATAATGCTAACTCATTTGCTTGCAAACGATTATACCGACGAAGAAGCTGCGGAGAAATACCGAAAGGAATTAGCACCGGATGTAGACTATCCGACAGCAGAATATTATAAAAAATTTGTTAATTTAGACAATATATCTGACAACCCTGCGGATACCCTCGCGCGGAATGCCGCATTTGAAAAATATCTCGCCTCTTTTGAAAATGAAAACGAAAGTTTGGACAATGTAAATCCGTTCATCTTCACTACGAAGCTGAGTGCACTGAGCCGCATTTTAGAACAAAAAAAATAGCACCTGTTTTTCAGGCGCTATTCTCCAAAAATCGAAACCCCTCCTTACAAGAGCACCATTTTTTTACTGTATTTCCTGTTTTGACTCGTCTCAATCACGATTATTGCTATCCGCAGCCCGTGCGGATTGGCAGTTTCAAATTGATTGGCTTGGGGTTTGACTGTTTGTATTAGCCTCCCATTGACATCATACACTCTTACAAGCGTGATTTCGTCGGACGGCGAATCAATATGGAGCATCCCGTTGGCACTCCAAACCTTGATGGCGGAGTTTTCTTCAGGGCTTTCTATCGCCGTCGCGCTCGCCTCTCGATTCACTGTGAGGGTGTAGACCTTAGTCGTTCCATCTTCCGCCGTTACCACAACAGAGAAAGTGTTCGTGCCAACATTCAACGATTTGGCACCATCGCCCGCAACCGAAGCAACGTCATGGACTGCCGTTGCGGTGAGCTTGATACTCGTTGTCGAGTTTCCGACGCTCACCGTATAGGCTGTCGTTGCCGAATTGAAGTTGGGTGTCAGGCGACCCCAATTGACCGTGAGGCTGCTCAGGTTCGCGTCGTTACTCAATGGTGCCCGCGCAACCATAACCGTGTAGGTCTTCATTGTGCCGTCCTCTGCCGTACATTCGATGTCGAACGAATTATTTCCAACTCTCAACGATTTGGTGCCCGTGCCAACACACTTGCAGCAACTCTGATTGGCTATTGCCGAAATCGTGATGCTACTGACGCTACCTGCCACACTCACGCTGTAAGTTGTGATATTTGCATTGAACG
The DNA here is from genome assembly GCA_025996815.1 of Bacteroidia bacterium. Taxonomy (GTDB): domain Bacteria; phylum Bacteroidota; class Bacteroidia; order Bacteroidales; family Azobacteroidaceae; genus Azobacteroides. The sequence continues at coordinate 32,666 of BNTT01000008.1, read as the reverse complement.
TGGGTGTCAATGTCCCCTGACTTACCGAAAGGCTGCGCAAGGTTGCATCGCTGCTCAATGTGGGTGATGCCCGATTGACCGTAACCGTGTAGGTTTTGGTCGTTCCGTCTTCCGCCACCACCACCACAGGGAAGACATTCGCGCCAACGCTCAACGACATGGTGCCTTCTCCCCAAACCGTAGCTCCGATATGTGCCGTCCACGCCGTCAGAGTGATACTCGTTACCGAGTTTTCAACGTTCACCGTATAGGTTTTTGTTCCGGGAGCAAAGTTTGGACTCAACGTGCCCCGGTCTACCGTCAGACGGCTCAGGTTTGCGTTGTTACTCAATGTCGGTGCTGCCCGCGTGACCGTGACGGTGTAGGTCTTTGGCGTCCCGTCTTCCGCAGTACACACAATATTGAACGGATTATTTCCAACACTTAACGATTGGCTCCCCACTCCGGCAACACTTGCGGCATCGTGATTTGCCGTTGCCGAAATCGTAATGCTCGCCACGCTATTTGCCACATTCACGCTGTAACTTGTTGTACTTGCACTGAACGTGGGTGTCAGCGTGCCCTGATTTACTGAAAGGCTGCTCAAGGTTGCATCATTGCTTTGAACAACAGGAGCCGCTCTTGTAATGTTCACCGTGTAGGTCTTCGGTGTTCCGTCTTCCGCAGTACACACAATATTGAACGAATTATTTCCAACACTTAACGATTGGTTTCCCACTCCGGCAACACTTGCGGCATCGTGATTTGCCGTTGCCGAAATCGTAATGCTCGCCACGCTATTTGCCACGCTCACGCTGTAACTTGTTGTATTTGCATTGAACGTGGGTGTCAACGTCCCTTGATTTACTGAAAGGCTGCTCAAGGTTGCATCGTTGCTTTGAACAACAGGAGCCGCTCTTGTAATGTTCACCGTGTAGGTCTTCGGTGTCCCATCTTCCGCAGTACATACAATATTGAACGAATTACTTCCAACATTTAATGATTGGCTTCCCGTCCCGGCAACACTTGCGGCACCGTGATTTGCCGTTGCCGAAATCGTAATGCTCGCCACGCTATTTGCCACGCTCACGCTGTAAGTTGTTGTACTTGCATTGAATGTGGGTGTCAGCGTGCCCTGATTGACCGTCAGGCTACTCAAGGTTGCATCATTGCTTTGAACAACAGGAGCCGCTCTTGTAATGTTCACCGTGTAAGTTTTCTTGGTCGTTCCATCTTCTGCCGTTACATCGACAGTGAAAGCATTCGCGCCAACGTTCAGCGTCTTGGCACCATCCCCCGAAACCGAAGCTGCGGCATGGGCTTTCGTTGCCGAAATCGTAATGCTACTGACAGTATTTGCCACACTCACGCTGTAACTGATTGTATTTGCATTGAACGTGGGTGTCAGCGTGCCCTGATTGACCGTCAGATTGTTCAAGTTCGCATTGTTGCTCAATGCTGCCGACGACCGATTGACTGTGACCGTGTAGGTTTTCAGGTTGTTCCAATTAGTGCCCCAAGCGTCTTCCACCGAAATAGTTACCGTATTGCTACCGACAGACAATGGCATTGCAGTAACATTTCCGGTTATGGTGGCACCTTTCGGCGAGTTGGCAATGCCCTCCACATCAATGCTCGTCACGCTGTTGCTCACATTGACCGTATATTGATACACGCCCGGATTGAAAGCCGGCGAAAGCGCACCGCTGCTCAATGTAATATCTTTCAAAAAAGCATCGTAAAAAGGTGCTTCGTCGGAATAACCGGCTATCAACCCTTTGGATTGCCGGATGGTTTTGGCATTGTTAGTGCCGGCAGTGCCGACGGCAACGCTGTTATACATAATAGCCGGGTCGGAAAAATAGGGGATGCGAGGTCCAAAGCCCAGATTATCATACGTCATGATGGTGGAAAAGCCTCCCGACGATGAAGTGCCTCCATGCCCGTGAGAATAACTGTAAAGCGCAGTGAGGTCTGTATTGACATGATGCCCGCAGCCGAAATTATGCCCAATTTCGTGAATCAGCACATAGCCGGTGGTGTTTGTATGCTTTGCCTTCATTGCCGAAAAACCGTTTCGCGGACTGCCATATTCGTTACCCAAAATATACCCTGCACCGGCTACGTTGGAACTGTTATCGCCCAGCAAAAGCACCACCAGGTCGGCATCGTATTGGGTACGGAGCGCGTGCACCTCATCGGCATATCCGTCGCCCGGCTCTTTCAGGCGGTCTAAATCGGTGTTCGTACTGCCGCTTTCCGTATAATTCACTTCCTGCTTGTAAACAACGTTCAGGGTTACATTTGTATTTGAGTTGCTCAGCACCTGATTAGACCGTTGTATTCCCGCGGCAATATCCAAATCAATGGTGCTACCGTTGGTTATAGCCTCCGCCTTCGCCACGGGAGTATAAACAACGAGTATATCCACCGTTGCCGCCGCGCTGCTTTCGGGAAGCGTGGGGGTGGATACGGCTCGGAGCATCGAACCGCCGCTTTCAGACACGTGGCTACATTCGTCGCCGTGTTCGTGCTGCACTTCCGACAGTGTTTGTGCTGTCAGATAATACTTCCCGTTGATTTTTTTGACGGAAAAAAACTCGTCCTTTTGCGGCAACTCTGCCGAAAGCGCGATGTTGTTTCCTGCAACGGAAATGTAGCAATAGCCAAATTGGGTGTTTGCCACCTGTGCGGTGATGCCAACGATGCCGTCGTAACTTTTGCTGACTTGCAGCACTACGGCTTCATACTGCTTGTTGTCGAAAAAATCGAGCAACAGCCTGTCGCCTACATTGTTTTGCGAAAAATTTTGCAACTGCGGATTCACCTCAAATGCGCGGCTGCGCGGGTTGCTACCCTGTTCCTGAAAAATCTTTTCATTGTTAATACTAACGCTTTTTTGTGCAAAAGCGGTGGTCATGCCGAAAATAAAAATCAGCAATTTCAATCCAATTCTCTCTCCTTTGTTTCTTTTTTTCTCCATTAAAATATAAATTAGTTATTGTGTACAAAGGTAATATAAATATTTCACAAAACCAAATTTTTTAGCCCCCAAAGTGTGCTTTGTTTTTGCAACTAACTGAAAATAAGTATATTAGCACCGTAAAAAAAATATGACTATCCGCAATCGTACCACTTGGCTTTCGCTCCTTGTCCCGCAGGGACAGCACTTTATTAACCGTAGGCTTCAGCCTACGGACAACCTGCCACACACAACCTTCACCCCGCAGGGGTGACACTTGATAGTGCCGTCCCCTGCGGGACTATGGCAGAGGAGGAGTGCCCCGCCGTAGGCTGAAGCCTACGGTTAATAAAGTGCTGTCCCTGCGGGACAAAGCCACAAATTACTTGCAGAAAACGCTATTTAGTGGTATGATTGCGGATAATCATAAAAAAAATGATTGCCAATGCGCCGGCTTATGCCTCCGCCCAATTTTCGCGGTCAAGGTTTCTGTAGCCGATGGATTCGGCGATGTGGTGGGCGAGGACGTTTTCGGAGCTTTCCAAATCGGCGATGGTGCGTGCCACGCGCAGGATGCGGTCGTAGGCGCGGGCAGAGAGGTTGAGGCGTTCCATTGCGGTCTTCAGTTGTGCCAAGCCTGCCGCGTCGGGTTGCGCGTGGCGGTGCAAGAGGCGTGTGTGCATCTGCGCGTTGCAATAGATGCCTTCGTCGGTGGCAAAGCGCGCTTCCTGTATCCGGCGGGCACGGATGACGCGCTCGCGAATGGCGGCACTCGACTCCGCCGGTCGCGTGTCCGAAATGGCTTCGAAAGGCACCGGCACAATCTCTATTTGGATGTCGATGCGGTCTAAGAGCGGTCCGGAGAGGCGATGCAGGTATTTTTGCACCTCGTAGGGCTTGCATACACACTCCTTGTTGGGGTTGTTGAAATGCCCGCACGGGCAGGGGTTCATCGAGGCAACCAGCATGAAGCCTGCGGGATATTCCACCGTGAATTTGGAGCGCGAGATGGTGATTTTGCGGTCTTCCAACGGCTGTCGGAGAACTTCCAGCACCGATTTTTGAAACTCCGCAATTTCGTCTAAAAACAGCACTCCATTGTGCGCCAGACTGATTTCGCCGGGTTGTGGATACGAGCCTCCGCCCACCATCGCCACGCTCGAAATGGTGTGGTGCGGACTTCTGAACGGACGCGCCGCAATGAGCGACCCGTTGTGATTGATTTTTCCGGCAACGGAATGTATTTTGGTCGTCTCCAAACTCTCGCTCAGCGACAGCGGCGGCAAAATCGACGGGATGCGCTTCGCCAGCATACTCTTGCCCGCTCCCGGCGCGCCCACGAACAGCAAATTGTGCCCTCCGGCACACGCCACCTCCAACGCCCGCTTCACCTGCTCCTGCCCTTTGACCTCCGAAAAATCCCAGTCGGCACCCGCCTGATTGGCATAAAATTCGGCTCGCGGGTCAACCACCACGCGCTCCAAGGTCTTTTCTTCGTTGAAAAATTGGATAACGTCGATGATGTTTTCCGCGCCATACACTTCCAGCCCTGCCACCACCGCTGCCTCGCGGGCATTCATTTGGGGCAAAATCACCCCCTTGAAGCCCTCTTCTTTTGCCTTAATGGCAATCGAAAGCACGCCGCGCACGGGTTTGAGTTGCCCGTCGAGCGACAATTCGCCCATCATCAGATAGTCGCTCACGCGGTCGGCTTTGACTGTTCCCGACCCCGCCAAAATGCCAATCGCCAACGGCAAATCATAGCCGGCACCCTCCTTGTGAATGTCCGCAGGTGCCATATTCACCACAATCTGCGTGCGCGGAAACCGCATCTTATTGAACTCCAACGCCGAAGTGATGCGCTCGTGCGACTCCTTAATACTGACATCGGGCAAGCCAACAAGAAAAAACTTGATGCCCCTACTGCAATTGACCTCAATCGTAATAATTTGGGCATTCACGCCCTGAAGCGCCGCCGAATAGATTTTGACTAACATAAAAATACCATTTTTATTTAATATCCACAATTTTGCGGCAAAGGTAGATGGATTTTCCCAAGTTACCAAATATTTTATGTTATCTTTTTGTTAATGTTTTCTTAATGTTTTGTTATCGTTATGTTATCGTTTTCTTAACGTTATGTTAATATCTGAGATTTTTTCCTCTTTTTGCTTGTTTTTTGATTTTTTTTGCGTACTTTTGTGGAAACTATAGAACTGTTTTATCATGAAAAAGATTGTTTTGGCATTTTACGAGCTTTTTATTTGGTTGCCAATCATGCTGGCTTCCACGTTTTTGACTTCTTTGATAACCATTATTGGGTGCTCTCTTGGCGGGGAGCGGCTGTTTAGTTTTTATCCGTCCCAATGGTGGTCGCGGCTGGTGTGCTGGATCACTTTTTGTCCGGTCACGGTGACGGGGCGCGCGCATTTAGACCCCCGGCAGTCGTATATTTTTGTTGCCAACCACCAGAGTGCTTTCGATATTTGGCTGATATTCGCCCACTTGGGTGTGCCAATCAAGTGGATGATGAAGCAAAGTTTGCGCAAGATGTTTATCGTTGGCAAGGCGTGCGAATCGGCAGGATTTATTTTTGTGGATAATTCTTCGCCCAGAGGGATTGAAAAAACGATTCGTTTTGCCAAAGAAAAGTTGCAGCACGGCAATTCGGTCGTTGTGTTTCCCGAAGGCTCGCGCACGCCCGACGGGCGAATGCAGAAATTCAAAAAAGGGGCGTTCCAGATAGCGGTTGATTTGCAACTGCCGATTGTGCCGCTCACCATCAACGGGGCATTTGAGGTGATGTCGAAACACACCGTTCGCATTCGTCCGCACCGGATGGAGTTGCACATTCACCCGCCCATTCCGCCTCAAACAATCGACCGGAGCGACCGCAAAGAGCTGGTCAGCCATCTGCAAAGCCTCAGCGAGCAGTCGCGCACGGCTATTGCGTCGGCTCTTTCTTCACGCTATTCATGCTATTCAGCAACTTCCGAGCCGCTTCAATGAGCGTGTCGATGTGTTTATTTTCATCGTCGTTGGTCTGATTGATAAAAATGTCGGGGTCGATGCCGGATTCTATTTCTTGCATTTTTGCATTATACTGCGGGCTTGCGGAGAAGCGCACGCCCCAGCCATTGGGAAGCGATGACCAAAAGGGCAAGCCGGAGCCGCCTCCTGTGCGGTCGCCAAGGGTGGTGACGTTGGGAAAGTTGGACATATAACTCACAAAGGCATTTGTCGCGCTGAAGCAGTGGCGGTTAGTGAGCACCACCACGGGACGCAGCCACAGCGAGCGACCGGCGGGCGGCTCAACGTATATGGGCAGGCGGTTGGAAAAGTCGTCGTGCCCCTTGCCGGTCTTGTGGTGTATATAGGCAACTAATGTTTTGCGCTCAACAAAGCGTCCCGCAATTAAATCGGCATTGCTCAGATTGCCGCCCGGATTGCTGCGCACGTCGATAATGATGCCGTGACAGTCGCTAAAACGGTGAAGGATATAGTCCATATTCGTTTCGCTGACACCATACGAAAACTTTTCGTAATACATGTATCCGATGTTGTCGTCCAATATCTTATATTTTATACTGTCGGTGTTTAGGTACCCTGACCCAGGTTTTAAATAACCCTCCTCAAGTATTGTAAAACTAAAATTTGTCGGATAGTTCTGATGGTGACCTATATAGGCTCCGGTCTGACCGCCATTAATCAGGTTGACGTGCCCATCCTTGACCTCATGAAGCATATCGACTAATACGTCATACAGCAGCGTGTCCGACATATCATTAGTAATCAGCGGGGCATATTTCGCATGTACAGCGTCCCAATCAACGTTTTTTGCCTTGAAAAAGCAGTAACGCTCATCCATAATTTTCCACAAAGCCTCAAAATTGCCTTTCGGCGTGTTGTCGAAGTTTTCTATTTCGATGCACGACCCCAAAAGCAATGCACACAGCCCCAGCCAACCATATTTTAGAAATCTTTTCATCGCGGCTATTCCATAAACTGTTTAAAACGCCGTCCGGGCTGGACGGTAAAATATTTTGAAAGCCCAAAAAACAGCGTATTCGTATGGATGCGTGTTTCAGTATCGTGGATGCGTGTTTCATACATCCAATTGACATACGACAGGCGAACGGTGGCGAATTTGAACGGCACCTCCACCGACAGGACGTTGCGCATCGACAAATAGTTGTGGACAGATGCAAATACTATCGGATATTTGTGCAAACTAATCTCAAAAAGCGACTCCCCAAATTCGGGTGCCCAAAACAGTCCCAGTGCCGGTATAGTCGCTTGATAGCGCAACTTCACGGGCTGCTTTTTGACCTCCAACTGATATGCCGCGATGCCCGAAAGTCCCAAATCGAAATGCAATTTAATAGTCGCCGGATTATTGCTGGCGTTGCGCAAGTTGTAAACACCGCCAATCATCCCGTGAGCCTGCCCGCCGAGAAAGAATTGAAACCCGTTTATAGGCTCGAAACGATGATGCAGCCCAAAACCGTATTCCAGCATCGCCATCGACTGTACGTCGTCTACAGCCAGATTGAGATTGAAAAGATGCTGCGCCGCGATGCTTCTCTCGTTCAGTTTGGTCATGCGCATTTGCTCGTGAAACAGCCCAAAATTCGTCCCCGCATAGTTAGACGGCGTGATGTAGGTGTCGTAAATGGCTGCCTGCCCCATCACCCCCAGCATCGTGGACTGGTAAATCATCTCCTGCGCCTCCTGCGTTTCCTGCGCCGCCGCGGGCGGCAACACAAATGCCAACAACATACCAATCAGATATTTACGCATCGCTTTTTTAATCATAACTAAAATAATCTTTTTTGTCCGGTGATTTCATCAATGATTTCGTCCACCGGCTTCTCGTCTTCTTCGGCACCGTCGATGTCGGCATCGGGTGCAGCCTCCTCAGCACTTGATTCGGGGAAGCGCGTCGGCTCCAATTCCTTCACGCTCGCCAAGTTGAAAGTAGTGAGCCTTTTACCTTTCGCCTTAAAACCTTTAACCGAGATAAACTCCTCTACGTCAATTGTTTGCTTGCCACGGAACGCATCGTTTCCGCCGTGCACAACTTCTATTCGCGGATAAACGGTGTCTGTCAGCAGCACCAATTTGGAGGCGGGATTGTCGCCCACGAAGTTTTGCTTGCGCGGGCTACCCTCCAGCGCGAAGCGTTTGAGGTAGGGGAAGCCCTGTTGGTCGGCATCGTAGAGCACTGCCGACCACACTTTGTTGGGGTCGTATTTCTCGATGCGGGAGATGTTGCCCTGATAGTGGTTGCCCACGTCGAAGGAGGTGGTGTGAAAATCGCCGTTGGCTTCGACCACCAGCACCAAATCGTCGTTGAAAAATTCGCCGAGAAATTCACCTCTGCCGTCGTAGTTGAGGCGCAACACGTCGCGGTCGAACCACACCTGACGACCGCCCAGCGTGGAGCCGCCTTTGGATTTGAGCGTGATTTTGTGCACCTCGCTCTTGGTGAGGATGTTGCCCATCGAGGCGCGCCCCTTGATGGCGACTTCGCTGAAATTTTTGTCGAAAAACAGTACTTTTTGGCGTGCATTTTTGGGCTTCAACAGCACCTTCACCGTTTCCGCCTCGCCGTTGGGGTTGGCAGAAAAATAGAGGATGCGGCTGCTCTCTTTGCCCAGCGTGATGTCGTATTCCTTGTCGCGCGTGATGCCGGTAACCGAAAAACGCTTGACATAACTTGTGCCGATTTTGCCATCGCGGTAGATGGCGTTGTAAACCGTGCGGGTGTCGTTGCGCTTAAACACGTTGAGGTAGAGCACGTTTTTGCCCACAAACATCTTCTCGCTGACTTGCACAATCTTATATTTGCCGTCTTTGTAGAAAATAATCACGTCGTCGATGTCGGAACAGTTGCAGACGTATTCGTCTTTTTTCAGCCCGTAGCCGATGAAACCTTCCTCGCGGTTGATATACAGTTTTTCGTTGGCTTCCACCACCTGAACGGCTTCAATCTTCTCGAAACTGCGAATTTCCGTCAATCGCGGGTGGTCTTTGCCGTATTTTTCCTTCAATTTGGTGAACCAGTCAATCGCAAAATCGGTGATGTGCTTGATATTATTGGTGATTTTCTTGATTTGCGATTTGTAATTGGCAATCATTTCATCGGCTTTGTCCTTGTTGAATTTCAGGATGCGACCCATTTTGATGTCCATCAGTTTCAGCAGGTCGTCGTCGGTGATTTCGCGTAGCGGCTCGGTGTTGTTCGCCGCAAAATAGGCAGCCAAACGCTTCCCGATATGCGCCAAAGCGGTTTCCATCTTTTTGGCATCTTCAAATTCCTTGTCCTTATATATACGCTCTTCGATAAAAATCTTTTCGAGCGAGGCAAAATGCAAAGCGTCCTCCAATTCGCCGCGCTGAAATTCCAATTCGATGCGGAGCAAATCAACGGTGTGGTCGGTCACATGGCGCAGGATGTCCGACACGTTCATAAAACGCGGCTTGTTGTGCTCGCCGATGACGCAGCAGTTGGGCGAGGCACTGATTTCGCACTCGGTGAAGGCATAAAGCGCGTCTATCGTCTTGTCGGGCGACACGCCGGGGGCGAGGTGAATCACGATTTCCGCATTTTTGGCGGTCATATTGTCGATTCGGCGCACTTTTATCTTGCCTTTTTCGTTGGCTTTCACGATGGAATCCTCCAGCGTGGCGGTCGTTCGCCCAAACGGTACTTCGGTGATTACCAGCGTTTTATTGTCGAGTTTGGTAATCTTCGCCCTGATTTTGACCGCGCCGCCGCGCTCGCCGTCATTATATTTGCTCACGTCAATAGAGCCGCCCGTCTGAAAATCGGGATAGAGCGCGAATGGTTCGCCGCGCAAATACGCCACAGAGGCATCCAGCAGTTCATTGAAATTGTGCGGGAGCACTTTCGACGACAATCCCACCGCAATGCCTTCCACGCCATGAGCCAGCAGCAGCGGAAATTTCACCGGCAACGTGATAGGCTCCTTGTTTCGACCATCGTAAGAGAGTTTCCACTCCGTAACTTTGGGGTTGAAAGCCACCTCCAACGCAAATTTCGACAAGCGCGCCTCAATGTAACGGGGAGCCGCCGCATCGTCGCCGGTGAGGATATTGCCCCAGTTGCCCTGACAGTCGATGAGCAAGTCTTTTTGCCCCAACTGCACCAGCGCGCCGCCGATTGAGGCATCGCCGTGGGGGTGAAACTTCATCGTGTCGCCCACGATATTCGCCACCTTATTGTAGCGACCATCGTCGAGCCGCTTCATTGAGTGGAGCACGCGCCGCTGCACGGGTTTCAGCCCATCGTTGATATGCGGAATGGCACGGTCGGTAATCACATACGAGGCGAAGTCCAAAAACCAATCCTTATACATCCCCGAAAGCACCTGATGCTTGTCGGCAGTAGTATTTTCGGGCACCACATATTCGGAGTGCTCCTTGGCAACCTTCTCACTATCAATAAAATCGTCTAAATCTTCTGCTTTCATAAATTCCTTCTCGGGGCGCAAAGGTAGATAAAAATCCCGAGATATGCAAGCGTATGAATAAAAAGTCAAGACCAGACATCCTTTTCGTTATTTACAGAGTATTACAATAAAGATATTTTTGCTAAACCGGACAGTAGTGATTAAATATATAAAAAATGAGGCTGCCCTTTTGAGACAGCCTCCTCTTACTATGTCATTGCGGGCTTGACCCGCAATTCCCTGATTACAACTGCGGACCTGACGGAATCAAATCCTTGCCTTCCGGCAGGTATTGTTCAAAGTTTTTGATGTATTTTGCGCCCAGCGACTTCGCTTTGGTTTCCCATTCTGCCACGTTTGCGCCGTAAGTGGTGCGTGGGTCGAGGATGTCGGAAACGCCCGGCAATGTTTTTGGGGCAACCAAATTCAATACAGGCACCTTGATGGTCGGGGCTTTTTCGATGGAGCCGTCGATGATGGCGTCGATGATGGCGCGCGTGTCTTTCAAGGAGATACGCTTGCCGGTGCCGTTCCAACCGGTGTTCACCAGATAGGCTTTTGCGCCGTGTTCCTTCATTTTCTTTGCCAACACGCTGGCGTATTGGGTGGGGTGCAAGGTCAAGAACGCTTCGCCAAATGCCGGTGAGAACGATGGAATAGGCTCGGTGATGCCGCGTTCGGTGCCCGCCAACTTGGAGGTGTAGCCGCACAGGAAGTGGTATTGAGCCGATTTTTCGTCCAAAATAGATACGGGAGGCAGCACACCGAAGGCATCCGCACTCAGGTAGATGATTTTCTTCGCGTGACCGGCACGGGAAGGCAACACAATCTTGTTGATGTGGTAAATCGGATACGACACGCGGGTGTTTTCCGTCTTCGAGGCTTCTTTGGAATAGTCGGGTGTGCCGTCGGCTTTCACCGTCACGTTTTCCAAGAGGGCATCGCGGCGGATGGCGCGCCAGATGTCCGGCTCGTTTTCCTTGCTCAGGTCGATTACTTTGGCGTAGCAGCCACCTTCGTAGTTGAATACGCCGTTGTTGTCCCAGCCGTGTTCGTCGTCGCCAATCAAATAGCGTTTCGGGTCAGCCGAAAGGGTCGTTTTGCCTGTTCCCGACAAGCCGAAGAAGATGGCTACGTCGCCGTCTTTGCCCACATTTGCCGAGCAGTGCATGGAGGCAATGCCGCGCAGGGGCAGATAGTAGTTCTGCATGGAGAACATCCCTTTTTTCATTTCGCCGCCATACCACGTTCCGCCGATGATTTGTTCGCGTTCGGTGAGGTTGAACAGCACATACACTTCGGAGTTCAAATCATGCTTTTGCCAATCGGGGTCGGTGGTTTTTGAGCCGTTGAAGACCACGAAATCAGGCTCGCCGTAGTTCGCCAATTCGTAGTGCGACGGGCGGATAAACATATTGGTCACAAAATGCGCCTGCCAAGCCACTTCCACGATGAAACGCACCTTCATACGGGTGTCTTCGTTGGTGCCGCAGTAGGCATCCACCACGTACAGTTTTTTTGCCGTGTTCAATTGCTTGATAGTGTTGGCTTTCAAGTCTTTCCAAACCTCCGGCGTGGTGGGTTTGTTGATGTTACCGTCCCACCAAATCGTGTTTTCCGACGTTTTGTCTTTCACGATAAAGCGGTCTTTGGGCGAACGACCGGTAAATTTACCCGTGTCCACGCTCACCGAGCCGGTAGTTGTTACTGTGCCTTTTTCAAAACCCTGATTTGCAGGGTCGATTTCGGCTTGAAAAAGCTCCTCATAAGACGGGTTATACACAACAGGAATGTTCGTGTTGATGCCGTACTTGCTTAAATCTAATGTTGCCATTTTTGTAAATATGTATTTAAATGTTTATATTTTTTCGTAATGATGCTTTATTTTCGGCGCACAAAGTTAGTGTTTATTTTTCAAATAACAAAATATTTTTTCAAAGGGTTGATATTTTTTAAAATTAGTTCAATAATTAGGGAAATAAGCTATCCAAATGCGTAAGTAATTCATCGAGACTATTGTTTCTTTGCCTTACGTTAACATATAAATTTGCATATTCTAAGGCATTTACTATGCGATGAACTTTGTTTTTCCTTTTGGTATATCTATAAATAACCTGTAATTTCTCCGTTGGGTGAACTATGATTTCTGTTGAATCTTTACTCACATCAATTCCTGCGATTGCGTTGACTTTGGTTACTGACAATCTTGCGTCAATTTTTTGGTAATGATTTTCTTCTGCCATGAACCATGCTTCCACTTCATTCACCGCAAGAACTATATGTGTTGGAATGCCCGCCGGTATTCCAAAATTTGAATATCTTCTCAACTGCTCTATTTTATCGTTTTGCGGATATACATCACGAATTCCAATAATCATAGAAAAACCATTTTTTTGCATAGATGGCAGGTTTTCTATAATATCGTCTTTTACTTTTGAGTCATTGCCACAATCATATATTGCAAAGTAATAATCTGTTTGTTGAGTAACAGATTGAGTTGTAAGAATTTTCGCCATTCTTGGCATTTTTGCACCACCTGTAAGTTTAAAAGAATCTGTTGTTACTTTGCGTGGACTAATTAATTGCTCAATTAACTTTTGAACAAATATTTGCTCGGTTTGTCCTTCAACGAATAGGGCAATTTTCTTCATTTGGCTACAGCAGTTTTAGATTCTAATTCTTGAGAAATAAAATCTGTGGATAAAAAAGAAAAATTAGATAACCCCGTAAATTCAAATTCATCAAAAATAGTTTTGGCATTGCCATAATTGTAAATAGTACATACACCTCCGTCACGTTGTATAACCTGCCAATATTTAAAAGGAATACTATTCATAATAAATCGGTCGTTTGTGGACATAATAAATTGTATATCACTATGTTCGGCGGCATCTACAATGACTTTAATAATACGCGAAGACCTGTCAAAATCAAGTCCTTCCCCAATGTCATCAACAAGTATGGTGGTTGAACTTTTTGTTTGAATATTATACCTGATTTGGATAAGTAACGATAAAGCACGGAACATTCCCTGAGACATCTCCGGTTGAAAAATCGTTGCAGTTCTGCCTTTCTCAACAATATAAATCATTTGGAGTGGCAATCCGGTTGGAATAGTTCCTAAGTTAGGATTTGGGGCAACATCAATGGTCTTTAAATTATATCCTATTTTGCTCATCAAATTTATAATATCATCTCTAAAACCCTCGCCAAAATCTTTTACGCCCTTGACAAATAAAGCCGCAACACCATTTGTATCACGCGGATTAACTTGCAATTGATTAATGTCATTTATGGCAAACCCACTATCCTTGCCGAGAGGTGTGCCAAAGGCATATAATCGAACTCCATTCGCCCATTCAAAGAGATTTTCCAAATACGGATGTTGAATAGTATCTTTTTTAGAAAACACAATTAATTGATTTTCTGAAATTTTAAACTTAATCATTTGTCCATTTCCTATGGCTTCTGCAAATAGTTCGCCGGTACCATCTGCATTTCTTTCAACTTTAACATTACCATTTAACAACAATTTTTCAAATAAAACTTTGTTTTGTTCTATCTTCAAAAAGTATTGGTAAATATCTTTGCTATCCGAAAATTCGACTGCGTAATTACCGGAATTTAAAAGTTGGGGTTGCAATCCGGCAAGCATATTTGCTAACCCGGATATTACATTAATAGTACGAGTTTTTCCTGTTGCGTTTTTACCGACCAACAAGTTAACTTTTTCAAGAGCGACTTCCCTAAACATCCATACGTTAGGTTGTCCTCCAAATTCGCTATATTCAATTTTCTTTAGTATCATATTTTCAAAATTTTATCTGCTGTTTTTGCTTGCAAAGGTACAACTTTTTTTAATTAAAAATTAAAAATTACGCTTTGTCATCAGGGCAAACACATCAAATACAGCCATATTCTGCAATTTTGTTTCGTCTGTTACGCCGGAAGGCGTTAAATTTTGATAACCCTGTACAAGCGAAGCGCAGTGCAGGGTAAGGCGCGGGGTAGATGGCTGTCCCTCCTAATCTACCCTCCACACCTCACCGTCCCGTTCGGGATGAAAAAGTGCTGTCCCGCGGGACAAGGAGCGAAACGCCAAGTGGTATGATTGCGGATAGTCATTAAAAAAAAATCATGAATTTTAATTTTTTTTGCAAAAAGTGTTGCGAGAATGAAAAAATTGTATTACCTTTGTCCCCGTTTTCAATGACAATAATGAATAATGTATAAAAAATAAAAAAAAGTATGAAAAAAACATTTGTATTTGCCCTTTGTACGGGCGTGTGTTTGCCTTTTTTCTCTGCATGTGTCGACAGTGAGTACGATATATCGGATGAGAATTTAGACAAAAAGGCTGTGATTAGTGGGGAGGGAATCGACGTGCCGCCCTTTAACAAGTTGGAAATCAAGCTCAAAGAGCAGATAGAAAAACTGTATCATCCGGCGGATGATGTGGCGGAGACTATGTACCGTTTGAAATGGCGCCCGGATGATGGTGTGGCGTATTTTGAATACGAAGGCAAGATTCCTTCTATTGACTTGCCAACATTTGAGCCTCCTACCATTGAAATTCCCTCGGTAAAGATGGCGATTACAGAACTTTCCGGTGGCGATATGTTCGTCGGAATACCTGTTCCTTTTCCGGCGGGAGATCTGTTATTCGCTAATGAAAAAACTTCTTTTGATGCCACTGTGAAGCCCGTTGACAAAGGCAACCTTAAGATTTCAGAAATCAAAAAGATTGCGTTCAACGCCATGGAAATAGTGATTGAAGCCTCACTGGAAGGATTAACTTTTGAAGTAATTGAGGAAGCATCCATTACAATAACGGTTACTCTCCCGGAGCAGTTTACGTTGAAGCCCGGAGGAAAGGCGCTTGACGACCATGTGTATACGGAAAAAGTGCCGGTTTCTGAGCTTACCGATGCCGACGGCTACACGTTTTTCATTGCCGAGATAGATACAATTGATTATTCCGAGAGTGAGGAGTTTGATTTTAAGTACACTGCGAAACTGACGTTAGAGAAAGATCAAAAGGTAACTATGGACAAAAGCAAACCGGAACTTGGGTTTACTATGAAGGCATCAGCCATGGAGATTGCTTTCATAGATGCTAAGATTTCCGGAGATCAAACAATTTCCGACGAATTTGGCGACTTTGCTGCAATTGAGGCCGCATTTGGCGAGAACACATTGATTTTCAGAGACCCTTCCTTAAAATTGGATTTCACCACCAATTTGGGCGTTGATTTTGACGTGGATTTGACACTGAATGGAAGGAAATTGAACAAACCGATGGAGTTTAGAAAGCCGACAATATTCGGTGAGGAGATAAAAACTTCTTATGTTTTATCGCCCAGACAGGAAGATACTCCTCATAGCAGAAAATTTGACATAGATTCATTGTTTAAAAAATTTCCGGACAAGATGGCGTACGAAGTCGCCATGAACATTAACGACCCGAACGCACGTATTCAGCAGGAATTGCTTGTAGGTGCCGGCTACACATTCAATCTGCCTTTTGAATTTACTGAAATCGAATTGAATGTTAAGGACACACTTAAGAACATTTTCCCCGACAATATGTTTGATGAGGTATTAGCAAAACTCACAGGCAAGTATCTTGAGATAGCAGGCGATGTGAACGTGGTAATTCCGGGTATGAAATTAGAGCTGTCTGTCGAGATATTGGGTGAAGATAAAAACGGCAACAAAAAACTGTTGCCCTTGCTTATGGATGATGGAGAAGTGTTGACCGACGGCAAGTTGTCTATCAAAATAGACGTGGATAAAATCAGAGAGATATTGAAAGAGGATAAAGCGGAGCAGGTGAGACCTCGCCATGTGGCATTCACGTTTAAGTTGAGCGACAAGGATGGCTCCGCGAAGATTACGGAGAATGATTATATCCTTATAGAAAACGTGAGATTTGTATCGGATGGTGGTATTGAAATTGACATATTATAATTTAGAAAAACAATGAAAAAGATATATATTTTAACAAGTGTGCTTCTTTGCACTTTTGCGTCCGTAATGGCACAAACGACTAATACGGAATACTTTGTGAGCAGTTCTTACACTCGCACTAATTTGAATCCCGCCCTGCGCCCTGCAAATGGCTACGTCGGCTTTCCGGGGTTGACAAACTTTTCGTTGGACTATAGAACCAACACGTTTAATCTGGAAAATTTCCTTTTCCCCGGAAAGGGCGATGATGGTAAAAAAACCGCAACTTTTTTGCATCCGAATGTAACTTCCGCCGAATTTTTGAAAAACATTGCGGATGCCAACTTTCTGGCGTTGGATATCAACGAAACGATTTTGGGATTTGGCTTCTATGCCGGCGATATGTTTTGGAATTTTGATTTGAGTGCTCGGGTGTTCGGCGAGGCCAACGTTCCGTATGACTTTTTCGCTTTCGTGAAAAAAGGACTGCAATCGAATCAGGCGTTTGATTTCAAAGATTTGAGCCTTAGTGCTACTGCTTTCGCGCAAGCAGCCGTTGGGGCATCCCTCCCCTTGCTGGACGATAAATTGATGGTGGGTGCCAAAGTGAAAGTGCTGGCGGGCGTAGCTGCCGCAAGTTTTAACATCGACCGCCTCCGATTTGATTTAGGAGAAGGTGGCACTAATGTGTGGAAGCTGCAAACGCAAGCCAGCCTTCAAGTGCACGCACCGGGTGTTAAAGCCGTATATAAAAACGAAGATGGCAAAGAGGTATTTGACGACATTGACTTTGACTTTAAACCGGCACCAAGCGGCTGGGGTTTGGGTGTCGACCTGGGTGGTGTTTTCGATTTGGGTTACTTTGCAGACTCGTATGAATTTTTGGAAAACTTCTCCGTGTCTGCCGCTGTAACAGACATCGGCTTCATCAGTTGGAACAAAGGGGCAGACAACTTCGTTTCGCTGGTTTCCGACCCGACAGAAGTAACGTTGCTTGGAGATAAGGTCATTGAATTTAGTGACGAGGAATCATTGGACGACATCTTTAACGGTTTAGAGGATAAACTCAAAGATGTAAAGAATTTAAAGAATGGCGGCGATTCAAAAGCCCTGAAAGGAATGGGCTTGCGGTCGAAAATGAATATCGGCATCGACTATGCTTTCCCAAGTTTCCCCGCGAATGTAGGCATCCTGTCTACCACGCATTTCAATCCTTCAAAAACATTCACCGAATTGACCCTCGGCGGAAGCATCCGCCCCATCAAAAAAGGGTTGGAACTCGGCGCAAGTTACTCACTGGTGTATGGCGACTTCCAAAAATTTGGCGTGTCGCTGCATCTGGGCAATTTCTTCTTCGTTTCCAGCGACTACTTATTGCCCAAAGTGAACTCAAGTATCTGGCAGCCCGTATCGGTCAAGGGTCTGAACGTGCAATTGGGCATAGCAATCCCGCTCAGCGGTTCCAAAAAGGGAAGAAGCATCGACGCAACGCCAATCACGCCGAAGCCGAAGAAAGAAAAACCGAAGAAAGAGGATGAAGTGCCGCCGGTAGAAATCCCTGTTGAAGCACCAATCGAAACGCCGGTAGAAGAGCCGGTAGAAACCCCTGTCATCAATGTGTTGATAGACGAGCCGGTCACAACGACGACGACAATTCAATATTGAAACTACGAACAGAAAGCAATTGAGGCTGTCCTGAAAGTAAAAATTCAGGGCAGTTTCTTTTTTCGTTCTACCTCCTGACTTTGACAATGCGACTGAAAATCTGTATTTATTGAAGTGTCAAAGTCGAGCGAATTTTTGAAATAATTGCCAAAAACATTTGCCAATTCGAAAATTTGCATTACCTTTGCGGGAAAAAGTTAGTGTTTATGATGGTCAATATCACAGAATCGCCCTCCGAATTTCTGCATCTGGATGAAATGTCGGTCAAGGAGTTGCTCGCGGGCATCAACAGGGAAGATGCCAAGATTGCTTCGGCTGTTGGGGCTGTTATCCCGCAAATCGAAGTTTTGGTGGACAAAATTTTGGAACGGATGCCCCGTGGCGGGCGGGTTTTTTACATCGGAGCCGGCACGAGCGGGCGGCTGGGCGTGCTGGACGCTTCGGAGATTCCGCCCACTTTTGGTGTGTCGCCGGGCATCATCATCGGGCTAATTGCCGGTGGCGACAAGGCTCTGCGCAGTGCCGTGGAAGCCGCCGAAGACAACACCACGCAGGCATGGAAAGACCTCGAAGCCTTTGACATCGGCGACCAAGACACCCTCATCGGCATCGCCGCTTCCGGCACCACCCCCTACGTGATTGGCGGCATCAACACCGCACGTGCCAAGGGCTTGCTCACCGGCTGCATCACCTGCAACCCCGGCTCGCCGCTGGCTCAGGCAGCGGAATATCCCATCGAAGCCGTCGCAGGACCGGAATTTGTGACCGGAAGCACACGTATGAAAGCCGGCTCGGCACAAAAACTCGTCCTCAATATGATTTCCACCACCCTGATGATAAAAATGGGACGGGTGAAAGGCAACAAAATGGTGAATATGCAACTCACTAACAAGAAGTTAGTGGAACGCGGCACGCGAATGATTGTGGACGAACTGAACATCCCCGCCGAAGAAGCCAAAGCACTGCTGCTCCAACACGGCTCGGTGAAAAAAGTATTAGACACCGCAAGCCGATGAAAGCCTATCTGGATTTATTGCAACGGGTGCTGAACGAGGGCGTTTCAAAGGAAGACCGCACGGGGACGGGCACGCTGAGCGTGTTTGGACACCAGATGCGCTTCAATCTCGCAGACGGTTTTCCGCTGATGACAACCAAAAAACTGCACCTGAAATCCATCATCTACGAACTGCTCTGGTTTTTGAGGGGCGACACCAACATCCGCTACCTCACCGACCACGGCGTGCGAATATGGAACGAGTGGGCAGACGCTACCGGCGATTTGGGTCCCATCTACGGCTACCAATGGCGGTCGTGGCCCGACTATGCGGGGGGGCACATCGACCAGATTGCGGAAATCATCGACAGTATTCGGTACACCCCCGATTCGCGCCGTATGATTGTCAGCGCGTGGAACGTGGGAGCCATCCCGCAGATGAAACTGCCGCCGTGCCACTGTTTTTTTCAATTCTATGTGGCGGAGGGCAAACTCTCGCTGCAACTCTATCAGCGCAGTGCCGACATCTTCCTTGGCGTGCCGTTCAACATCGCCTCCTACGCCTTGCTCCTGCAAATGGTGGCACAAGTAACAGGCTTGCAGGCGGGCGATTTTATCCACACATTGGGCGACGCGCACATCTACAAAAACCACCTCGAACAGGTGAATCTGCAACTCTCCCGCACCCCGCGCCCGCTGCCCACCATGAGCATCAACCCACGAGTGAAAAGCATCTTCGATTTCCAATATGAAGATTTTGAACTGCTCAACTACGACCCTTATCCGCACATTAAGGGCGAGGTGGCAGTGTAGGCGGTATGGTTTCAGTGGTCAATTACGAGCGTAACTTCGACACATCTGTTCTGCGTCCATACGCCGGCGAATTGAGCAAGGCTTCGATGAGGGCATCATCGTCCAGCTCGTCGAAGGTCTTGAAAGTGAACTCTTTGACTCGCGCGGGGTCGGTTGTGCCAACATAATATTTTTCCACCAACGCCTTATCGGCATCCTTTTGTTCGGTATCTACCCGCTTCTTCTCTTCCTCTGCGTCCTGCATTTCCTTGTCGATGATTTCCTTGATTTCGCCTGTTGGGGCGAGGCTCTCGGTGCCATAGCCGGACGCGAGGATGGTGATTTTGATTTTTTCGCCCAGGTCGTCGTCGTTTGCCAATCCCCAGATGAGTTCGATATTGCTTTTGTCGAATTTCGACATAAAATTGGTCACCTCTTTCATTTCCGCTATCCCTAAAGGCATTTCTTTGCCGGAATAGATGTTAAACAGGATTTTCTTTGCAAGAAATATATCGTTGTTGTTGAGCAGCGGCGAGGTGATTGCCTCGTTGAATGCCTGCGTGATGCGTTCTTCGCCGGAGCCGAAGCCATTGTTCATCACGGCGATGCCGCCGTTTTCCAGCGTCGTTTTCACGTCGGCGAAGTCTAAGTTTTGATAGCCCTCTATCGTGATGATTTCGGCG
Organism: Bacteroidia bacterium; assembly: GCA_025996815.1. GTDB lineage: Bacteria > Bacteroidota > Bacteroidia > Bacteroidales > Azobacteroidaceae > Azobacteroides. Next base: position 12,167 of record BNTT01000008.1, on the reverse strand, counting down.
ATGCTTTTGGCGGCAGATGCCAAGACCTCATCCGCCTTTTTGTAGGCATCTAACACGGAGGCGTTGCAGATGCTGGGTAGCAGTTCGTTGTTGATTACCAGCAGGGCATCCACGTTTTTCTTCATTTCTTCCACGCCTTTCAATGCGCCCACTATTTTGGGCGTGCCTTCAAACAGGAAGGGGATGGTTACGATGCCGACGGTCAGCAGACCCATTCCTTTTGCCACCCGCGCGATGACCGGAGCGGCTCCCGTGCCCGTTCCTCCGCCCATACCGGCTGTAACAAGCACCATTTTAGTGTCGTCGCTCAACATCTTTTGTATTTCGGCGATGCTCTCTTCGGCAGCCAATCTGCCCACCTCGGGTATTGCGCCGGCACCCAGTCCGGAGGTGAGTTCTTTGCCTAACTGCAATTTTGTGGGCACGGCACTCTTCAGCAGTGCCTGTCGGTCGGTGTTGCATAGCGCAAAGGTCACGTTTTTAATTTCCGCGGTATACATATTTTTGACGGCATTGCCGCCGCCGCCGCCTACGCCCACGACCTTGATAATCGCGGGCTGGTCGCCGGGTGGTGTGTCAAATATGAAATTCTTTAATGTATCGTCCATAATTCTGTTTTTTTATTGTTCATTAAATAGTGTACCAACAAACTTAGTCGTGGTCTTTTCCAACCAATTCTGACCCTTTTTCTTCTTTGGCTCTTCTTTTTTCGCCTCTGCTGCAACCACTTTCACTTCATCATCCGCGCAATTGTCGGTGCCCAGCAGTAGCAGCCCGCGCACACAAGCCTGTGTGTGGTCGTCGAGGGGTGCCAAATGGACGGGCATCTTCGATTCCAACTCCAATAATTTGTCGAAATTTTTCAGTTGTGCGCCGCCGCCGGTGAGGATAATGCCTTTTCCTTTCAAGGTGGCTTCAAAGCCCTGCTTTTGGATTTGCCGGAAAATGTTTGAGCAAATCTCGATGGCTCGCGCGCGAATTGTTTGGTTGATTGGCGGCGGTTCCGTGCCTTCGATTTCGTCGAGCACGATGCCGGTGCGGCGTTTCAAGTTTTCCGCTTCGGCGGGGGCAATGCCCAGCGCAGTGATGTCTTTCGTGATGGCATCGCCGCCCAGGGGGATGGTAACCAGCAGTTTCAACTGATTGTCCTTATAAACCGACACGTATGTGAGTGCCGCGCCGATTTCGACCAGCGCGATGCCGTCTTTTTTCTGCTGCACGGTGAGGGCGGCTTCGGCGGTTGCCAACGGCGAAACAAAAAAACCGGCGACCTCCACCGACGAATGGTCGGAGAGTTCTTTTTCCAATTTTTTGCGCGCCTCAGTGTCCGGACGCGCCAACACTTGCAGGCACTTCAATTCTATTTCCGTGCAAATCTGACCCACCGGGAAGAGCGTTAGGGTGCCATCCAGATAGTATTCCCGCGTCTCAATTTTCAGCAGTCCGGGATTTTCCAACGCATTCGCTTCCAAATACTCCAACATCTCTTTCGTCACCGTGCCTCTGAGTTCTTTTTTGAAAGAATAAGGCTCCGTGTGCAGTCCCTGCCCGCCGATGCCGACGTATATCTGTTTCAGTCCCGAAGGCAGTTTCGGGCTGAAATTGTTTATCAGCAGATACACCTTGTATCCTGCCATATTTGCATCGTGAATACGCCCGCGCAACATCCAACTGCTTGAATGCACCGAATCCGTATCAATCACCTCCAATTTGTTCTCACCCACCTTCCGCGCCGCCATCGCCAGCACCTTAGAGGTTCCCAAATCCACTGCTGCTACATATCCTTCCATAATTCTATAATTCTATATCGTCTTTTTTGTGCACACTACCTGATTTTTATACTTCAAATTAATCATCGAATACCTGTCCCATCCCACTTTATTAAGCCCCTTTTCGTAAAAGAGTTGCAATTTACTCAAATTTTCCGGATAATCCGCTATTTTTCCCAATAAAATGATGTGGTCGCCCACTTTTGGAACCAATTCAATATCCAAATTGGGCAAAACATGGATTTGCTCAATCAGGTCGTCCCAAAAACTATCGCCCTGCAAAGATACAACAAATTTATATAACTCCTGCATTGCAAACGCCTCGCTCACATTGCCGGTAGCCACCGGAACGAGGGCGGCAAAGTCAGCCGGAATGGGCATAACCGCCCCCACATCGTCTATATAATAGTTTTTGCCATTGGCAATGACGCGCAAAACGGGCGTGCGCATCGTTACATTTATTTTGACCGTGCCGCCCACCGTCTTGTAAACCTCCGCATTTTGCACCAGCACCTCCGTCTCCAACGCCGCCTCAATCGCCCCCGCCTGAATTTTCGCCAGCGACTTGCCCACCGGGTTCAACTGATTTTCATTGAGAAAAGCCAAAACATCTTTCTCGTCAAAATGGGCATCAGCCGTCTTATTCAGCACCTCCACCTGCACGGCAGAGCACTTCTGCCGCCCCGTAGCCCGCCGGCTCAAAAAAATGACCGAGCCAAGCAGATAAGTCGTCAGAGAGAGCAGCACAAAGCCGATGGCGATTTTTTTTAGCATTGCAACTTATTTATAAATACTATTTGCATATAATTTTTCTTAACTCTACCAAATCTTTAAACTTTGTATAATCAAAATCATCTTTTGCATATCTGTAATAATTTTTCAGAGGAAATTCTCGCAATTTGTTTGTCAATGCTTTTGCAAAATCTTTTCCTTGAAAATATATCAAAAAGTGCAAATCATTAAAGAATTTATCATCAAATTTATCCAAATACTTTTGTAAAGTTGTTTGAAATATCTCTTGTGTCCAATTTGCACTTGTTTTAGCGTTCTCAATCAGTTTCCACGCTTCTGATTTACAATTATTCAAATCCAATTTTTTAGGCAATTCGCCACTCCCGATTTCAACAAACTCAATAATGGCATTTGCACCTCGTTTGCCACCTATGGGCTGAATTGTTACATTCAGCCCATCAATAACTTGGCTGAGAATGTCATAATCATGACTTCCGCTTTTTCCCTCGCAATATATAGTTGTACCCGCCATTAGTTTAATCTTATCATTTGGTTTTCTTCTTCATTGAACATTACAGCCACCGTGTCGGAGTGGGTCGTCAAAATAAATTGATTGTTGTGCCCCAATTTGGGTAAAGCCCGTATAAATGCCTGTTGCAAGGGCTTATGCAAGTGTAACTCCACTTCATCAATAATTATTATCGAATTATTGATGTTGTATCTGGCAAAGTCCATCAATATGGGAAAAATTGCTCGCTCTCCCGCAGACATTTCAGACAATTCATATTCATTTGTTCCGTCTGTTAAAAAGAAATCGGGTGTAGGTTCTCTTTCAAACATATCAAAACGAGGTGCAGACCCGATAAACTCTCTATCAGTAAAAACAGTAGAATACAAATTTGATAACTTAGCATAAAAATCAAACTCTCCTTTTGCCATTTTTCGATTCCCTTCAGTAACAGCAATGTGAAAACTATACGCATTTGCCAAAAATGAACGGATAGAATCAATTTGAGGTACTTCCTTGTTAAAAATATCGTTAATATTGTACGACGTTCTTTGTTCCGTGTACCAATAGATATTACCTACTTTTTCAAATAATTTAGTTTTATCCGGTTCAAGAGCAGTAAGTTGTTTCGCATATTGATAACCCGAAAATTGATAATAATCTCCGGCTACCTTTCCAACGACAGGTTCTTTTTTGTCATAGTCGAATTTTACAGAAACATTTTTGTTTTTATTAGGTATTCCTGATTTACCGCCCAACTCATTTAACTTTTTGGCATAATTAACGGTTTCCTCCAATTCACATTCAGAAAATTCAATGTTGGCTTGAATATACATCGGCAATCGTCCGCTTTGAAGAAACCTGTATTCAAACCCACTCCAATCAATCTGCTCCACATCAAACCTGTTTCGTGTCAAAGGCGCAATCAAAGCCACAATGGCTTGCAGCAAAGAAGACTTTCCCGTTCCATTGTTGCCTACAATCAAAGTCAAATCATTTATTTTGCCATCGGTATCACAAAAGGAAAAGCTCTGTTTTGCAACAAACCTTTTGTAATTACTCAGTTCTATATTTTTAATTTTCATATCATTATTAAGTCAATTGCAACTTCTGTTTAAGCGGCTCCACCAACAATTCGATATCGCCGGCTCCGGCAACCAGCAGCACGTCGATGTCTTCTTTTTTTATGGCATCCACCAACTTGTTATACTCCACGATTTTTTTCTTCGGCGTGGTCACCAAATCCAAAATCAACTGCGAGGTAACACCCTGTATCGGCAATTCGCGTGCCGGATAGATGGGCAGCAGGATAACTTCGTCTGCCGGCGACAGTGCCGCCGCAAATCCGGGATAAAAATCGTTTGTCCGCGAATAGAGATGCGGCTGAAATGCGACCGTCAATTGGCGGTTGGGATACAACTTGCGCACCGATGAGATGCTTGCCTCCAATTCTTCGGGGTGGTGTGCGTAATCGTCGATTAGCACACACTTATCCGTCTTCACGTGGAAGTCGAATCGCCGTTGTGCGCCACTGAACGATGCCATACCCGCCCGGAGGTCGGCATCCGAAACGCCGTTGAGCCACGCTATTGCCAACGCGGCGGTGGCATTCAGAATGTTTATTTCGACGGGCACGCCCAACTGAATGTTGTGTACTACACTTTTGGGGGTGATGAAGTCGAAGATGATTTCGCCGTTGGCTATTCGGATGTTTTCGGCGCGAAAATCAGGGCTGTCATTGCAGGCTTGACCCGCAATCCCCTGCCCGTAGCGATAGAGCGTTACGTTTTTTTGCAGGCGTGGGGCGATGCTCACGTTTGATTCCATCAGCAGCACGCCACCCTCGCGCACCAGTGAGGTGAAATGTGCAAACGCCTCGCGGTAGTTCTCTTCCGTGCCGTAGATGTCCAAATGGTCGGGTGCTGCGGACGTGACGACCGCCATATAGGGCGTTAGCCAATGGAACGAGCGGTCGTATTCGTCGGCTTCGATGACGGTGAGGTCGCTGTTTTTCGACAGCAGCAGATTGGTGTTATAATTTTTCAGGATGCCCCCCAGAAAGGCGTTGCAGTCGATGGGCGACTGCTTCAGGAGGTGCGCAATCATCGATGAAGTGGTCGTTTTGCCGTGCGTACCCGCCACGCAGATGCCGCGTTTGGTCTTCGTGATTTCGCCCAAGACCTGCGCGCGCTTCATCATTTCAAAGCCGGAAGTGCGGAAATATACCAGTTCGGAATGGTCTGCCGGAATGGCAGGTGTCCACACGACCAGCGTATTTTTTGTGTCCTTAAATACGTCGGAAATCAACGCCACATCGTCCTGATAGTGAATTTGCGCCCCTTCGGCGTTCAGCTCGCGGGTGAGAGCCGACTCCACACGGTCGTAGCCGCCCACCATCTTGCCCTCGGCAAGGAAATAGCGCACCAGATTGCTCATCCCGATGCCGCCCGCACCGATAAAATAGAGGGCTTGTATGTCGTTTAAATTTTTCATCGCTGTTTGAGGTGCAAAGGTACGAAAAAATTAAAAATTATTGTGTGATTCTAAATTTCGAAATGCACAATTTTGCGTATGTCAAAAAATAGGCGTAACTTTGCAGCCGTTGTAACATAAAACATCAGAAATATGTGTATCGGAATGAAAGTTAATAAAAACCTGATTGGCAACCTCGCAATATTGCTTGCAGAGCGTTGTAAGCCGTTGTCCCACACCAAACTGTTGAAATTGCTCTATCTGATTGATGAAGAATCAACAAACAGGACAGGTGCACCTATGACTTGGCTGTCTTACAATGTATGGCAATACGGACCCGTTTCGGAAGATATTTATTTTTCAAAAATGGAGGGCTACAATAAACTAAGCGAATTTGTTCGGTTCGATATTTTGCCTGATAATACTGTCGTAATAACGCCAATAGCTGAGTTTAGCAATGATGAGTTTTGTGAATTGGATATTGAAATTATCAATGGCATCGTTGAAAAATATGGGAGTAAGACAGCCAAGCAATTAGTTGATATGACCCACGCCGCCGGCTCTTTATGGGAACGGACTAAAAGCCGACATGGTATCCAATTTACTGAATCCAACAAAACGAGCGATATAACATTGAATTTTGTGGACCTGATTGAAAATGACGGATTTAAGAAAAGTGTCTATTATGGCACAGTAGAAAACATTGAACTCGCATCTACTTTGATATGAAATTTGAAGTAGGGTCTATCCTTTTAGTCAGAAAATTTAAATTACCTTCAGCGGATAAAGATAAATTTTTTATTGTCATCGGGGAAAGCAATAACACCGTAAGTTTATTAGCCATGACTACCTCACAGGCATATTTTGATGAATCGCTAATCAAACAGGGCGACATAATTGACCGTGATGTGACAGCATATTGCTTTGAAGCGCATGAGGCAATTGGCATAAATGGATTTGCATTTAACAAAAATACATTTTTGTACCACAAAAGGAGTATCCACACATTTTCGATTGAAGTAATGGATACGCTTAACATTGAATACATGGATTGCTTAAAAAAGGAAGAAATTATAAATTTGATATACAGTTTTTACAAAAGAACGCCCGCCAAATACATGACTATGTTTGAAAAAATACTCTCGGAACTGTCGAATTAAAGCAGATACCTAAAATTTTCTACCTCTTTTCTACCTCACCTATACCTCACTTTCTACCTAATTGTTCTATGAATGAAGAGCCTATGGAGTTGACCGAAAAGGCGAGCAGCGGGTAGGTTGCTGATACGCAAGCCAGACCAATTGATAAAAATAGTTGTTTTTTCATGTTTATGTAATTTAAATTAGATGATTTTGAAATTCCTTTGGAATAAACATATTTAATTGAAATTCGCGCGTAGTATTTTTGCATACCAATATTTTTTCATATTCTTTACGCTGCAAAGATACTAAAATTCTTCAAACTTCACAATCATTTACAAGTTTGAGGAATTTTATTCTGTATTGAGTGTAGCATTTGTTAGTTGCCAACGATTTCATCGTCAGTACAACGTTCGGCGGCTTGGCGTAGGTGGCGGTTCACTGCTGTTCGCACGGGCGATAAACTTGCAAAGTTGCACAAATGTTTTTGCGAGCATACACCGCCACTTGTGCGCCAAACCGCTCGTTAGCGACAGGTTATTTTTCTAATTCTTTTTGGTAATACTTGGTTAATAATTCTTGAAATTCCGCTTGTTTTTGTAATGTAGCGTCATCATTTATTAATGTCATCGGAATTGTAACTTCTGAATTAAGAAAATCAAGCAATCCTCTTCTTATCATTCCGTTTTCCTTTTCAACATTAGCGTGTCCAACGGGGGAATAAATGTTTCTTTTTATAAGAACCTTGTCAAACTTATACCCTAATGATTGACCCATTTCATATAGTAAATTCGCAAGTAATTCCTCATTTTTTGCTGTCCAAACAATAAATTGCTCATCTGTCTCTACTCTTTGTCCTAAATTATCAAAATACTCTTTCCACGCTTCAACAATTTTTTTATATTTTTTATCGTTAGAAAACTCTAAATCAATTCGATTTAATGCTTCAACGTGAGCCATAGACAAAGAAGAACCTCGCGTTGCCATTAGCGTTTTAAAAATATCAACTCGTCTATTTTTAACATTTCTTCTTCTTTCTAAAAATGTTGCAACTTGGACTGCTAATATCGGTCCAAGAATGAGTGCTACAACTGTAATAATTTCATCTACTGTCATATTTTATTAAATTTAAAAATGTGCGCTAAATTTATATTTTTCAACTCTATCTGTTTTGTATGTCTTGCTATATAAACATTCTCACTTTTTTGTCCACCGTCTTCAACTTGCCGCCAACTCATATAATATGCGCAACTATCCTTTTTGCCGATATTTCATAAACGTCAGTATAAATCATTGCTGTTTAATTATTTATTACTTTTTACTAATTGCGTATTTTGTATTGTCATTGTCCCCAATTTTTGGGACAGCGTCCCAAGAATTTGCGGATATACCGTATAAAATTGCCGAAATCCCGATATAATGTTGATTAAGGTGGTCTTGCCTGAACCGTTGCCACCCTTGAGCGTATATACACGACCCTTTTCCAAACAGAGATTCACTCCATTCAGAACGCGGACATCGCCGAATGATTTATGTATATTTTTCAATTCAAGCATACTATTATTTTCTGAAATATCGCCGCAAAGTTACAAATAATTATTTAATTAGCAATGCTCCGCAGGGCAAACGCATCTTAATTTATGTTAAACAAAACAGCAACCGCGCTATAACTACCCCGTTCGGGGTTAAATTTGAAGGTTCTTCGGGAAATTGTGAGGAAATATATAACTGTCCCGTTAGGTAAAGTCAAATGACACAAATACATATAGTGTATTTGTGTGTATATTGGACGAAAGAGAAAAAGTACGAAAAAATTAAAAATTATTGTGTAATTCTTAAATTTCGCTTAATTCTTTTTTATTGGCGAATGTCGTGTTTTGGGCTATGAATGTATAATCTGCACCATTTGACAATCTGAATGAATTATATTTAGTACTTTTGCACCAAAATTACATCAATCATGATAAACGTTCAAGAACTAAAAACACTTATTCAAGCCGGCGAGGGACACATCGTGGACTTTAAGCGTAGCGTACCCTCAAAAGTTCGCGACATAACCGAAGAAATTTGCAGCTTTGCCAATGCCGACGGCGGCTATGTACTTATAGGCGTGGACGATAGCAATCGCATCGTAGGGACTTCAATAAACAATAAAACTCGTTCCGCCATACAAGGCTCAATAAGTGAAATCTCCCCTGCACTACAGGTAGAAATGTATCCTATTATCGTTGACGAAAAAGAGATTTGGGTGATAGAAGTCCCATCAGGGAACCGTAAACCCTATATTTTTTCAGGGGTTATCTATGCTCGTGAAGGAGCAAACTGCCAAAAATTGACAACGGTAGAAGAAATTCGAGATTTTTTCCAACAAAGCGACCGCATCTATTTCGACACAATAGCCTGTCCTAAAATAGATTTTCTAAAAAGCATTGACGAAGATAATTTGAAAAAATTTAGAACGGAGTCTAAATTAAGTGCAGATATTTCCGATGTACAAGTGTTCGAAAATTTACAAATTTATGATGAAAACGGCATCATAAAGCGTGGAGGCGTTCTTTTCTTCGCCAAACATCCGGAAGAAACATTTCCCCAGGTGGTAATCAGATGTGTCCTTTTCAAAGGCACAGACAAAGTGTATATTATCGATGACAAAACTTATGGTGGCGCATTACCTCAACAGTATAAGCAAGCATCAGAATGGTTGCAAAGCAAGTTACAAGTGTCTTACGAAATAGATGGATTGGGTCCAAGAAAAGACGTTTGGGAAATTCCACTTTCGGTATTTAAAGAGGCTATAATCAACGCATTGGCTCATAGAGATTATTATGAGCAAGGAGCTGTTATCACGATAGAAATGTTTGACGACCGTGTAGAAATTTCCAATCCGGGCGGGCTACTTTCCGTTGTAGCCAAAAATTTCGGGCGTAAAAGCATGACCCGTAACCCCATTATCTTCAATTTATTTACTCGTATGCACTTGGTAGAGCGCATTGCTTCCGGCATTCCAAGAATGAGAAAAGATATGCAAGAAGCAGGCTTGCAAGAGCCTGTTTTCCAAACAGAAGGAATGTTTACTGTGATATTCTACCGACCAACCAAACCTATTTCTGCCAAAAAGGAAGTAAAATTGGATTTATCAGAAATTCAATTATCAATCTTGAGTTTGATGCAAGAGAATCCATCCATTACTATGTCTGAAATAGAAAAAAAATTAAATCGAAGCAATTTTGCAATATATACTAACGTAAAAATGCTTAGAGAAAACGGCTTAATTCAGAGAGTTGGGGAGAAAAAGAATGGGAAATGGCAAGTAATGTAGACTTTTTATACCTCACTTTATACCTATTTTATACCTATTTTATACCTATTTATACCTCACCTATACCTCACCTATACCTCACTTTCTACCTCTTCTGTCTGTTTTTGTTTTTAGAACTCCACATTTTTAACTAACTCCAAAAATTCTGCTCTAAAACCGTGCGGGTCAAATGAAATGGCGTTCTTGCCCAAATCTAATACCATTGACTTTGAAGACGTACCTTTATATTCCGATTGTTTCAGTTGCAAACCAAAACACGTTACTGCCGAAGCAAAACGCATATTTTCAGACGATTGTGAAATTTCGGTTATCCCATTGTCTATTGTGTGGGTGAGCAAACGACTTTGAGTTTCGTGAGGTTTTATGTAACGGAAATCAAATGTCCCGAAAGGTACAGCAACTGCGGCATCGCTCAAAACAAGTTCATAAATTGCCGTAATTGTTTGTCCTGCTCCGATTTCGCCTGCATCAACTTTATCGTTTTCAAAATCTTCGTTGTTCAACATTCTATTTTCGTAACCAATCAAACGATACGCCTTTACTTTTTCGGGATTGAATGTAATTTGAACTTTGCTGTCCTTTGCAACAGTATAGAATTTCGATTTTTCGTAAACAAAAACTTTTTTGAGCTGCTTTGCATTGTCGATATATTCGTAATTTCCGTCGCCGTGATTGGCGATTTGTTCCATCATGGCATCGTTCAAATTGCCTGTACCAACGCCCAAAACAGTGAGATACACTCCGCTTTCTCGTTTTTCCTCAATAAATTTCACCAATTCTTCCGTGCCGGAAATGCCGACATTAAAATCTCCATCAGTTCCGAGAATGATACGATTGTTTCCGTCGGGAATAAAATTTTGTTCGGCAATGTCGTATGCTGTTTGAATACCCGCACCGCCCGCTGTCGAACCGCTTGCTTTCAGTTTGTCAATTGCACTTTTGATTGTATTTTTATCATCACAAAAGGTCGAATTTAACAAAATTTCTACTTTGCCTGCATAAGTTACAATGGCAACGCGGTCGGTTGGGCGCATTTCATCAATCATTTGTTTAAAACCTACTTTCAGCAAATCAAGTTTATCGTTTGAATCCATCGAACCCGAAACATCAATCAAAAGCACAAAATTTGAATTTGGCAATTCATTTTCGGGAATCGTTTTACCTTTTATTCCAACTCTAAGAAGATGATGGTCAGGTGTCCACGGACAAGTCGCAACTTCCGAGTTTAACGCAATATTTTCATCATTGCTCGGCTCCTGGTAATCAAATGTAAAATAATTGAGATATTCCTCAATCCGTACCGACGCTGTTGGTGGAAGTTGCCCAAAATTTACAAAACGTCTCATAACACCATACGAGCCTCCATCGGCATCAATCGAAAAAGTAGAAACCGCTTCGTCTGCCGCGTTGATAAACGGATTTTCTCCGTAATCATCATATTTTTCAGTATTCGGATAATTACCTTCGTAATTTCCATCGTACCAGGATGGACCGTCTTCATGACCGCAACTAAAAAAAAGTATCGCAGTTAGAGTAATAATTGAGAAAAACTGTCTGTTCATAATTGAAATTTGTTTTTAGGTATAGGCGTTTAGGTCGCTGTTAATTTAGACAAAGTTGCTACCTTTGTAGCATGGAAACAAGAGATAGATTTGAAGGCGTGAATTCAATAACATTCAACAGGTATTTTCAGAGCGATGACGATTGCTATCGTTATCTATCAGCACTTAAATGGAACACAGATAATCCATACAAGTGCAAGAAATGCGGGCACATAAAGTATGGGAAAGGTAAAAAGCCATACTCTCGTCGATGTACACAATGTAATTACGATGAAAGCCCAACGGCAGGAACCATGTTTGATAAGCTCAAGTTTTCTTTGTTGATAGCTTTCCATATCGTATTCAAAATCAGCACAAAAAAGAAAGGGATGTCCTCTTTGGCACTATCACAAGAGTTTGAGTTGCGCCAAAAGACCTGCTGGGAGTTCAAGTGGAAAATACAACAAGCAATGGCAAGTAGCCGACAAAGCCCATTAACAGGCGAAGTTCATGTGGATGAGTTTTTGATAGGGCAATATGAAGAAGGAAAGCAAGGACGAAGCCGCGATAGTAACAAACGACTGGTTGTTATTGCACTTGAAATCATTGACACTGTGAGCGTAGGAAGGGCTTATGCACAAGTAATAGACCACGCTTCAAGTGATGAGTTCAGACCGTTTTTTGATG
>BNTT01000007.1 GCA_025996815.1 Bacteroidia bacterium | reverse complement strand
TATGCATCAAAAAACGGTCTGAACTCATCACTTGAAGCGTGGTCTATTACTTGTGCATAAGCCCTTCCTACGCTCACACTGTCAATGATTTCAAGTGCAATAACAACCAATCGTTTGTTACTATCGCGGCTACGTCCTTGCTTTCCTTCTTCATATTGCCCTATCAAAAACTCGTCCACATGAACTTCGCCTGTTAATGGGTTTTGTCGGCTACTTGCCATTGCTTGTTGTATTTTCCACTTGAACTCCCAGCAGGTCTTTTGGCGCAACTCAAACTCTTGTGATAGTTCCAAAGAGGACATACCTTTCTTTTTTTGTGCTGATTTTAAAGACAATATGAGATGCGAGCAGCAAGGAAAATTTCAGCTTGTCAAACATCGTTCCTGCCGTTGGACTCTCATCGTATTTACATTTGTTACAACGGCGAGAATAAGGTTGTTTGCCCCTGCAAAATGTCGTGTTACCACATTTTTTGCACCGGTAGCCATCTTCCCACTTGATGGCAGACAAGTATTGATAACAATCTGTATCCGTTTGAAACTGTCTGTAAAAATTGATTGAGTTCACTCCCATAAATTTTATCCTTTCTTCCATGCTACAAAGGTAGCAAATTATTGGGGCGACCTAAACGCCTATACCAAAATAATAAAAATTAGAAATCATGAAAAAATTATTGTTCGCTACTACGTTCTTGCTGTTTGCAAGTCATCATTCATATTCGCAAGAGGTGTTCCCGTTGGATAATGCAACATGGACGGAATTATTACACCCCGACGCTGAACCTCTTGACGATGATAGTCCACCCCGCGAAGACAAATATATTAGTTATTCATTACGGGGCGATACCGTTGTTGATGGCATTGTCAGAAGTAAACTCTATTTTTCGCCTGACGTACAACAAGACTATTCGGAACTTACCGGATTTATCCATGTAGATGCAGATAAAGTCTATTTCAGACCTGATGCCAGCACCAACCTATTCTATTCACATTATATTGCGCTGTATGATTATGTTGAAAATCAAGATATGCTGCTATATGATTTCTCTCTTAAAATCGGAGATAAATTTGGATATACTTTGCAGGAGATTGATTATGTTAGCATAGGAGGCAGTGAAAGGAAAAGATTTTGTTTCTATTGGGAACTTGACCCCTATTTTAGACAGTATTGGATAGAAGGTATGGGGAGTACGCAAAGTTTGTTTGACCCGATTGAGTCAATACCAGCGTGTACCTATTGGATAAAATTGATTTGTTTTTCTCAAAACGATGAAGTGCTCTGGCTAAGTTCGGATTTTAAGGATTGTCCACTTAAAAAGGGGAACGGTGCCAACAAAATAGAAACCGCAGATAGAGAGGCAGTTAGCATTCATTACATTGCCGAAAATCGGTTAATTGTGTCGTCATTGCCCATGCAGCAACTGCAAATTTATAATCTGAATGGTGCCCTGTTGCAGAGCATAAAAGTGGATGGAGAGTTGCAATACGCTTTGAGCAAACATTCTCCCATAGCCGGAGTTTATTTGGCAAAAATCAGATTGCAAAATGGGAGTGTTCATACAGAAAAAATAATCGTGAAATAAGGATAAAATGAAAAAGATAAAATTTAATGAATAGAGAATATGAAAATAAAAAGTCGGAAAATGCACGCCTTACGGCTTGTTGCGAGGCACCAAGCGGGTATCAAGCCCGCCAAATCAATTTTCTGCAAAAGTAGCGAAAAGCACTCGCATAACAAGTACTTTATTGAACATTTAACAAAGTTTAACCATAAATCGCTGTTTTTACTTGCAAAATATGCGAAGTTTTTAAAATTATTCGTACCTTTGCAGTGCCATTAGGGTATAGCCCTAGAGGCACCAGGCGGGTTATCAAGCCCGCCAAATTTTTTATATATGCTTATGTAATTGATTATCAATAATATAATATATATATTTGATGTTCTTTTTGGTTGAAATTCTATAATAAGCATCAACTTGTTTCTTTAATTCAGCAGATGAAAATACTTGAGCATTTGGATAATAAAGTACAATTGTTTCCGCATCTTGCTTACTTGCAGCAAATAATTTATCTTTAATATTACGATTATTTAGAGTTTCAATACCTTTAATATCAAACTTTTTATCATCTAAAAACCCGTCTGATACTTTTAATTTATCCTCTGTTCTCTCAGATTGTAAAATAACTTTGTGCCCGTTTTCAAACAAAATATCGCGGCTTTTCTTTTCATAATCACCTCTTTGCATATTTATGCCAAATGGGCTTGGGCTTGGGTCAAAACTATGTTCTTTGTGCGTTGCTTTTAACCCGCCATTTGCCGGATTGAAGGCAACATCCGTATAGTTCGGGTCGCTTTTTAGTCGTTCATACTCTTTTTTAATCAAAGTTTTTGGATGCAAAGTTACAACATTTATTTTGAACAACCAAATGTTTTGCAAAAATCCCACAAAGCATTTGTTCTATAAGTGTTTTGCTTGTTTTATAACCGATTATTTTTGTACCTTTGCATAATTTTAAATTATGACTCTTATGAATATGAATTTGAAAAACAGACTGCTTTTAGTGTCTATCTTTTGCACAATGGGCATGACTTGTGCCGCTGTTCCCAATAAAAATAAAACGGGGGAGGCACCGCGAATTGTGAATATCATCAATTTTATTCGGCAATCGGAGCCGCGCGATGCCGCTGTCACCGAAGATGTGCTGTATGAAACGGTGGCTGAGCAGGTGAAACAACTGAGCGCATATCAACTGCCCGGCACGTTTCTATTGCAATACGATGCGCTGATTAACCCACGGTATGAAAAACTCTTGAAAAACAATGCGATGCCTGTCTGCGAAATTGGTGCCTGGTGGGAAATCACACAGCCGCATGTGGAAGCCGCCGGACTGAAATGGCGCGGTCGTTATTCGTGGGATTGGCACGCCGATGTTGGCTTCGCGACCGGCTATTCGCCCGCAGAACGCGAAAAATTGGTGGACGTTTATATGGAAAAATTCAAATCCATATTTGGAAAATACCCCGCTTCGGTTGGCTCCTGGTTTATTGATGCCCATTCGCTGGCGTATATGTACGACAAATATCATATCACGGCATCCTGCAATTGCAAAGACCAAATCGGCACCGACGGCTATACGCTTTGGGGTGGCTACTGGAATCAAGCCTACTATCCCAGCCGAAAGAACGCCTATATGCCGGCGCAAAATGAGGCGGCACAAATAGCGGTGCCCATTTTCAGAATGTTGGGGAGCGACCCTATTTATCAATACGACAACGGATTGGGAGGTATGGCGCAAGGGGTTATCACATTGGAGCCGGTGTACAAAGAAGGAGGTGCCGACCGCCGATGGGTGGAGTGGTTTTTACGGTCGTTGACGGAAGACCCCACTTTGAATTTTAACTACACACAAGCCGGACAGGAAAATTCGTTTACGTGGGCAGGAATGAAAACGGGGCTTGAAATTCAAATCCCGATGCTCGAATCGCTCCGGAAACAAAACAAGGTGCGAGTGGAAACGCTGGAGGCATCCGGCAAATGGTTTAAAGAACAGTTTGCGGTGACGCCGCCAACCGCCTTTTCCGCATTGAGCGACGTGCGCGATGAAGGCAACAAAACCGTTTGGTTCAACAGTCGATACTATCGCGCCAACTTGCTGTGGACGAATCATTTGTTTCGCTTTCGCGACATCCATCTGTTCAACGAAAATTTCGAATCCGACTACCTCACCAAAGCCGGAACATCCGACCAATGCGTATATACAACACTGCCGCTGGTGGACGGCTTTATGTGGAGTTCGCGCAACGAATTAGCCGGTCTGCGCATCGTGGACGGCAACGGGAAAGAGTTGGAGTTTGGCTCTCCAACGGTAAACCAACTTGCGAAAAACGTGATGCAAGTGCAATTCCCAACCACTTCCGGTCAATTATTCAGTGTCATTTTATACGAAGACCGCTTAGAAGTTTCCTGCGCAAAAGGGAAAAAAGCCGCCGCCTGGGCACTTGAACTCAAAGCCGCCGCAAACAAAGAATTGCCCTTCCAAGAAATAGCAAGCAATCATCTTAAAGCCTCTTACAGAGGTTTTGGCTACACCGTAGCCTGCAAAGAAGGCAATGTGAAAAAAGCAGAGGGATGCGTTTTTCGCATCTTGCCTGTGAAGAATAAAGTTGTTATGTCGATGATTTGATACTTTTTCACTTTACTATTACATTGTTGTTTATTTCCCGGAAATGTTCTGCAAATTGAACCGTTCCGTATTGCTTCGCCTCGATGTTGCAATCTTTTATTTCCACCTCTTGAATGGGCGATTGCTCTGTGCCGATGCAATTTATGAATGTGTTGGTGTTGCGTGCCTGAATATTAGACAGATAGATGTTTCTGAAATGGGGCATTCCCTGTTCCGGCGACACTTGTTGCAGCATCACCTCCCAATGTTTGGGCAAGGTTTTTCCTTGATACTCAGCCGGTAGGGTGGAATAACTGTACGCCGGATTCCAATTCATATCGCAGTTGAGGACGTGTTTCACGCTGTCGGTTTGCACGTTGTTCATATAGATGTGCTCTACTGTGCCGCCACGGGTCGTTGCCGATTTGATGCGCAGGGCGGCACTTGTGCCAATTGCCTTACTTTCAGTGCAATAGATATAACGGATGTCGCCCGAAGTTTCGCTGCCGCACGTCATCAGTCCTGCCCCTTTGCGGGTGATGCAATTGCGGATAAAGACGTATTCGGTGGGGCGGTTTACTCGCAGTCCGTCGGCATCTCGACCGGCTTTGAGGCAGATATTGTCGTCGTTGCAATCAATGTCGCAGCCCTCAATGCGGATGTGGTGCGACGAATCCACGTCTATGCCGTCGGTGCTGGGTCCGTGTCCGCCCATATTGTTTTGAATTGTTACACCATCGACCGTGCAATAGGATGAATACAGCAGTTGAATTGTCCAAAAGCCTGCTCGCAGGAACGTTAAGTTGCTGATAGTCACGTCTTTTGATTCGGACACCAACAGCGAGCGCACCCGTTTGCAGTCGTAATCGACTATCCACCGCAGCCCTCGCTTGTCATAATCCTTGCGCATCTCCCAATACTTATCCCAAAGATATTTGCCGTCGCCATCAATCGTGCCCTCGCCCGTGACGGCGACATTTTGCTGGTTGATTACGTTGATAATCGCAGCAGACCATACCATTTCAATACCGGCAACACGTGTGGGCATTTCCGGAAAATCTTCTATGCGATTGACCGCTTTGAGCGTTACCTCCTTGCCGAGATGCAGTTCCACATTGCTTTTGAGGAAGAGCGCGCCGGTCAAATAAGTGCCCGCGAGCAGTTCCACTCGTCCTCCGCCCTTTTTGGCGCAGGCATCAATCGCCTTTTGGATAGCGGACGTGTTCAATGTGATGCCGTCGCCGCGCGCACCGAAATCATTGGCTTTGACGCTGTATTTCGCGACAGGCTGCGTTTGCGCACCCACCGTCTGCACCCAATCGGGCAAATTGCCGGTGTTGGGAAGCGGCAAATTAGTGTCTCTGATGTCGATATTAACCGCATCATCCAACACAAAGGGCGGGCGACCATCCTCTTTCATAAAATCGACATAGACCTGATGAAATTGGATGTTGCGGGCGTGGCGGATATAGAACGCCGAAGCCGGCATTGTGCCGAACATCCACGGTTCGGGATAAACTTTTTCGTTTTCGGGCGGCACAATCTTCGCATCATCTTTGCTGTAGCCGCCTTTGTAGCGGATGCGGATATTGCTCAAAGTAACGTCCTCAATGGCGTGTCCGGGTATGCCGCTGATGATGGAGGCGTAGCGCGAATCGGCATTATATACATTGATGTTATCGAGCAAAATCCGCCGCATTTTGCCCACAGGCGTGCCTTCGGGACTGCGCATCCGAGCACCCAAACGCAGGAACAGGGGCGCATTCACAATATCCCGCATCGTGATGTTGGAAATGGTAATATCTTCCAAGTTGCCGCCGTCCACCGTTTCGAGAGCCAAGCCGCGGCAATGTTCAAAGACGCAATTGGAGATGGCAATGTTTTTGAATCCGCCGCTGGATTCGGTGCCAAATTTAATTCGTCCGCAGTTGAAGCCGTGGTCGGGGGCTTGCGGTTGGGTGCTGAGGTAAGTGCCATTGGCTACGCTGCCCTGGTCGTAGCCACTCACAAAGCAGTTGGTGATTGTAACGTTCTCGGTGTCTTTGAAATAGCCCAAGCCATAACTTGCTTTCAGGACAATGGCATCGTCCCACGGCGAATTGACGGTGCAGTTGGCGATGCGCACATTGCGGCAAGCGTCAATATCCAAGCCGTCGCGGTTGGTGTCGATAAACAAGTTGTCGATGGTCATATTCTCTACGCCGGTCGCCAATAAAGCGAAATGCCCGCAGTGCAGCATCCGAATATCTTTTAATGTGATGTTCTTGCACTCTTTCAGGCTAATCGCTTTGTTGCCAACACCTGCAAGGCGACTTTCTTCACGGGTTAAGCCCATGCCGTAGATAGTGCCCGTGCCGCAAATCGTAATATCTTCCTCGCCAATAGCCCACAGCAGACTGTTTTTCCAATGGCTGTGTCCGAAATCCTGAAAGCGGTTGTGCTCATTCGCCTCCGCCTCATCGTAGCCTTCGGTGGCGGACGGGAATGCGGCAATAATCTTGGCACCGGCATCCAAAAACAGGCGGATATGGCTTTTCAGGCGAATAGAATACGACAAGTAATTGCCGGCGGGGAAATAAATTGTGCCGCCACCTTGAGCCGCTGCGGCTTCGATGGCTGCGTTGATGGCATAAGAATCAATCGTTGCGCCATCGCCTTTTGCGCCGAAGTCTTTCACATTGATTGTTCCGGATGATGCCGCTATTTTCACGTCATTGCGGGCTTCACTCGCCATCTCCGGCTGAACTGCTGTGCCTTTGTTAAACAAGTCGCTCAGCATAAAGTAGTTGTAATCTGCTTTTGCATTTTGCGCATAAAAGCAGAGGTAGTATTTCTGTCCCGATAGAACAGGCAGGCGACCTGTTAATGATTGATTATCAATGATTTGCAATTGCGATTCGGGCGGTACGCAGCCTTGTATTGTCCGCAGAGCCATACTTTCGCCATAGTATAATGTAAAAGCATTTCCCTCCACGCTGAACACATCGTCTTTGGTGCCTCCGCCGAACGACCACGTTAATTCCGTGTTGGCGGCAGGCACGACTTCTACAATCACGCCTTTTGTATCGCGCAAAGATTGCACCGCCACTTGGATTTTCCCTTTTCCAATGCCAATGCTATAATTTGCTTTCCCTTTGAACTCCTGCGTGTTGATGGCGGGGAGGTCGCCTAATTGAAGTTTGCCGACTTGCGCCGACACACAGCAGCAACTTGCCGCGAGAAACAGTACTAAATTGATTGTCTTTTTCATAATATTATGCCAAATAAAATACTTCTTCTAAGGGGATGGATACCGGCGAGTTGTCGGGGTTCACCTCCATAATGTCGCTCATATAATCCCACCATTTTTGTTGGCTCGCCACGCTGCCCAACCCCTGCGACGACACCTCGCCGCTCACTTTTTGCACACCAAACAGGGTATTCGTTTCTTCGTCAAGGAAGATAGAATAGTCGCTGATGCCCGAACTTTTGATAAGTTCCACAATCTCGGTCCACACTTCGTTGTGCCGCTTGATGTACTCTGCTTTGAAGCCGGGCTTCAATTTCATTTTAAATGCTACTCGTTTCATATTGTAAATTTTATTTAATTGGAAATTCATAAAAATTCATCTCGCCATTGCCTACCATTATCTGGTCGATAATAATATAGGGGGTCAATGCTTTCACACTAATGGTCGTCTTGCCCTTGTGCCGGAAATTGAAAGGAAACGTTATCAATGCTTGTCCGCGCAAAACATTTTGCTTCCATGTTTCGCTGCGCCCTTCCACGCTGTAATCGGCTGTAGAGACGCGGCGCGCCACGTCTGTACTATCATTGACAGACACGGCTATTTTCATACCTTGCCCGTCCACATCGTGATTGGGAATGGCGGCAATTTTAATCCAACCATCGCCTTCAAAAGGTATGTCAAAAACGAACGTGAGAGAATCTGATTGTTCTATAGGGACGGCAGCGAAACTGTGCCCCAAACCTTCGATGGCTTTAGAAGACGTGGCACGCCACGTCTCTACTGCATTTGTGGCGTTTTGCGCAATCACAGCCCCCTCAACTCCCCCACAAGGGGAGCTTTGTTTCCCCCCTGAGGAGGGATTAAGGGGGGCTTTTGCAAAAACTGGCAAATCACGGGGATGCGAAGACATCATACGATTCCATTTGCCGTTTTCCATATTATTATAATCGGCTGTTAGTCGTTCGATTTCATCATAAGCCAAATTGCTTTTAAGAGTGTCCGTTAACTGTGCATACAGCCATTTTTGATTTATCAAAGATGCGCCCCGTACAGGATATTCCACCAACTGGAAAAAGGAACTTTGTTTATTTTCCGGTATAGCCGGGCGCAATTGTTTGACCCTATTTTCTACCGACAAACAGTTCTGCAAGCGATTTTGCAACTCATTATTAAATTGCGGATTGTATTCCGAATCAACCACCGGCGTCAGATTTCTCGGATAGCCAGGCTCTTCCACTCGGCTCCATCCGGTATGCTCTGGCTTACGGAAATTTGCCAAACGGTAATATTCTTTCATTATGGCGGTGATTTCTTCGGTATGTTGTTTGCCAAATTCTCTTGTAGCCCATACGTTCAGATGATTGAAACCGGACGGCACATTGATATTCCAAGCCATATCCAAGAAAAACTCCATCAGGTATTCGGCTGGTTTTATATCGCCTACATTTAGAATCCAAAGTTTGTTGGCACCGTGGTCATAAGCCCGTTTCATTTCGGTATGCACCAGTGCGGGCGAGGTGGAAGCCAGCCACAGATAGTCGTGCGGGCGACCCCAATACGATACATGATAATATACTCCCGACCCGCCGGAGCGCAGACGTTCTTTTTCGTTACACAGGCGACGAATATAACCGTAATTGTCATCGCACCAAACCAAAGTGACATCATCCGGCACTTCCAATCCGGCATCATACACATCCAGCACCTCCTTGTAGGGGATAAATGTTTGAGGAATTTTGGATGGGTCGGGATTGACGTATTCTCGGAGCAATTCCCGTTGGTCGGTCAGCACTTGCGACAGTACCGATTTATGCTCTTCCAAGGTTTTTACGCCTTGCATCATGCCATCGTGTTTCCCGCGCAATCCTATGGTGTAGATATTTTCTGTGCCGTTTAATGCTTGTAATCGCTCCGTCCAATACGACAATATTTCCTCTTTATTGGTCACATAATTGTAGTCGCCCTGTGCTGCAATGTCCCATTCGGTTGCCGAGTTGCGCATCAACGGTTCGCAATGCGAAGTGCCCACCACGATGCCATATTGGGCTGCAACTTCTTTGTTGCCTTCGACCAGATAGAATGGCGGTGTCTTCTCGTGCATCGCCGGCCAGATGGTGTTGGCACGCAATCGCAGCAAGAGTTCAAATATCCGTGCGTATGTTTTGGGTCCGATATTCTGACCGCTCCACGGCAGCAGTCCCCAATCTTCGTCGTTGAGAAAAATGCCTCGATATTGCACGGAGGGCTGTTGGATGTTTTTAAAATGAGCAGGCAATACAACTTCCGATTTTTTTTCAGGAACGGCATCCGCCCACCAGACCCAAGGGAAAACGCCAATCAGTCGGGACAGTTCGAGTACTCCGTAAGCGGCTCCACGCGAATCACTGCCTGTCACAAATAAGTAATCTTTCCCATTCTCTCCTACCGACTGAATTTGAAAAGCCTCCCATTGCCCTTGAATGGCAGAAACATCTATCTTATGTTCTGACAAGCGTTTTTGAAACGCCGCGTCCTGACCAAGAACGCCAACGATAATAGATTGATTGACAACTGTTTCGGTGCGAGTGAAAGGATGCCGGCATACTGATTTAGAATCCTGTATCAGCATTTCGATAGCAGTTTTCACAACCGGTTCATTCCCTTGATAATATATCGGCGCACCGGCATCTTTTCTCACCAGATGAAAACTTTCAGAAGCCTGAAGAGTCCATCCGATGAGTAAGAAAAACAGGATAAATAATTGCTTCATTTATTATATTAATTTTTCCAAACCGAAACCCCCGCTGTAGGTATCTCTTTGCCACCAACAAGATATTTCACATTGCCGGATATGGGCAAGGTGTAGGTCTTATCCGCATAATTGACGGCAATTCCGAAGCCATCGCGGTATTCGATGTGCAATCCGGCGGGCAAATCCAATAGCGGAATATTCAATTGAGCATATACTTTTTTCAAAACAGATTTTTCCAATTGTCCGGTTTGCGAATCTACGCCAACGTAAGTGACTGTTCCTTTTCCGAGTTTGCGAAAAGTAACTGCGGGTTGTCCTTCGTAAAAATCGCCTAAGTAGGTTGCCCAAGTTTCTGTGCCCTTATCCGGGATGAGTATTTCGCCCCAACTTGTCCACGGGTATTTTTGACCTTCAAACGCAATCAAATCCGGTGTTTGGGGGAGCAACAAATCATAAAAATCTATTTTTGCGCCAATCAATGAATGAATCGGTTCGGCAAAAGGGGCTTCAAAGAGTTGTCCGTTGCGGTTTTTATGTCCTGTGCGGCACGTAAGGAGCAAATTTCCGCCTTGTTCCACGTATGTTTTCCAACGTTTTACTAATGCCTCGTCCACCATTTCGTAGGCAGGAGCAATCATTACCGGATAGTTTGAAAAATCGGTGTGCTCATCTATAAAATCGACCGGAGCATTAAAATTTTTCAGTGCGTCGTAGTATTTGTCAATATGCTTTTCGGTATCCCATTCGGTGGTCTGCCGGTTGCGCCCGATTTCCCACGCATTCTCGTGATTGTAGAGGATGGCGGTGCGGCGGTGCTCATACGCTGCGGGGGGGGTCGCCTTCGGAGCGTATTCCTTGCGCAGCGTTTTTATTTCCTGAATGAATTTGGCGTATTCCAACCCGCCGGGGGTGGGCGTCACGCCATCCGACCCCACAATGCCGTAGTGATACAATTCCGTGCCCACAATCGGCTGCCGGTAGCGATAGGTGCACACAAATTGACTGCCACCCGCGAACACGTGCCACAGCCACAGGCGCACGGCACCCGGAAGCGGCTGCGGATTGATGCGCCCCCAATTGACCTGACCGGGTTGCAGTTCCATCACGCCATAAACGCCGTCAATCGTGCGGAAGAAGTCGTTGGCTTTGGCGATACGCTCCACGTGCCCCAAGCGATAGCCCTTGCGACCAATGCCCCGATTTTCGCCATACACCATATAGCGGGTGTAAGAATGAAAATCCAACTCCTGACTTTGCCGCAAATGCCCATCGTCATAATCCGGTATGTAGTTGGTCGTAATCCATTGGTCTGTACCCACTTGGCGGCGGATAGTTTTTGCCTGCTCGTCTAAGAAAGAGGACATTTCTTCGGTAGAGAAGCGGTTGTAGTCAAGTATTTGATGGGCATTCATAAACATCTGTGCAAAACGGGGAATATTGATTTCGTCGAAACTGCCATACACTTGGCTCCAAAAAACCGTTCCCCAAGCCCTGTTCAGCGCGTCAATGGTTTGATATTTGTTTTTTACCCAAATTCGGAAACGTTGCTGTGCATCTTGTCCATAATCGCGATTGGGTCGCGGCTCATTATCCAACTGCCAGCCGATGATGCGCTTGTCGTGGGCATAATGTTGCGCCAACTTTTCAATCATTTTTAGGGAATATTCCCGATAAAAAGTGCCGGATACAGACGGATGCTGGCGGGCACCGTGGTCGGTGTGTGTGCCATTTTCGTGCTCAATCAGCACCTCCGGATATTTTCGCACCAACCACACCGGCGGCGTGGCGGTGGAAGTACACATAATGACTTTCAAGCCGTTGCGAGCGGCAATCTCAACCGCACGGTCGAGCCAAGCGAAATCATACACACCCTCAGAAGGCTCCATCTGCGCCCAGGCAAACTCCGCATAATGCACAAACTCAAAGCCCAAAGCCTTGATTTGCTTGAGGTCGCGCTCCCACTGCGATTCATCCCAATGCTCGGGATAGTAATACGTGCCGGTGATAAGCAGGTCTTCCTTCGGAAAAAACCGTTGTGCTCGTTGAGAAAAAACATCTAAACAACTCAATACCAACAATGTAACAATGCCAATTCGTTGTATCATAACTCGTAATTTTTAATTTTTAATTCGTAATTCTTTAATCGTAATCGGACCCAATAATCCCGAAGGCACAGGTTCCCAAATATCGTATTTAGTGGGACTGTAAGTGATATTTACAAAATTTATTTCGTTGAAAATACGCCATTCTACGCCTCTGCGGTCGTAATCGGCAATGCGATTGGCGGGAAGATTGGTTACTTCTATTGCGAGCGTATTTTTGCCGTTTTGCAGTAAGTCGCCGATGTTGATTTCAAACGGAACGGCAAATAGGGTGCCTGCTTTTTTGCCGTTTACTTTTACTATCGCACTCTCCCGCACATCGCCCAAACTGAGGCGGTATTCTTTGTCGGATTCTTTTTTGAAATCGAATGTGGTTTCGTAGAGAGCCGTTCCCATATTTTTGGTCAAGGTGTCGTTGCCTAATTCCGTCCACGAAGCCAATTCCGGCAATTGGAAGTGAGAATCGACCTGTGGGGTGCTTTCGATGAAACGCATCGTCCAACCCTCTTTCAGTTCTGTTTTTTTTCCGGTTGGTTGATAATAGTTCCAGTTTTCCGCTTGCACATCTTTATCTGTAAATGTTTTTAGGATAATGGATTCGCCCGGTTGCAGTTGTAGATAAACTTCTGTGATTCCATTGTTGTTGCGCACATTCGCTTTGCCGCTTTTGCCGGTCATCGGGTCGAAAAACACTGCACTTGTCGCCGATGTTCCTAAAGTAATCCATTCGTCTATCGGATTATTTTTGAGCATAGCGATGAAATAAATATGTCCGGTATCGTGTTTACGCCGAATAAGTTTGCCGCCTTTTTCGGAGATAAATATTTCTTTGTTGTTATTGTATTTCGATGAAATTTCTGTTGGAATATCTGTTTTGTCGGCAAAAATAACTGTGGCACCTTGTTGTTTCAGTTTTTCAATTTGGGCAAGCGTGGCATCCGGAATGTGTTTGGCGGAAGGAATAATCAATGCTTTGTAAACCGTTCTGCCTTCGGTTTTTAGCAGACCTTTTTCCACTGTTGTCGTTTGCAGAAAGTGGTCGGAAATATAATCCAAATCGTATCCGGTATTCATAATTTGTTCTACCAAACCGGTAAATTCGGGTATTTCGTGCAGCACATTGTGAATAGCAAACGGCAAAAAGTAATTGCCGCGCAAATTGTGCCAAATATCGTACATGGGAAAATACAACAGAAAATCGTTGTCGGGCGTTCCGCTTTGCAGAAACGATTGAGTACGAGCGATATAATCGAAAAAGGCGGGTGCATCGCGCCAAATCGTATTGGTCGGCGACATATCCACCGAGGCATAAAATTTCCATCCGGGCCACGCGGCTTCTTTCGGCGAATAAGTGGCACCGTGAAAAAACAGATGATTGACCCCCGAGGCAAACATCAAATCTATTTCCGGTTTGGCTTGCGACAGGGAGGTTCGAAAATGTTCGGTCAGCCACGTCAATGTTTCCGACGAGGTATATTTTTTTCCGGTGATATGCGCCGCCGAAGAGGCATATTTCAGAATAGCCGGACTGCTGTCGTTGCGTTTGAAGATAGAATCTTTGCGCAAGCCGGGAATATCAAAATCGGTAATGCCAAAGGATTCGCATTCGGGGATATCGACGATGGCGTATAAATCCAGCAGATTGCCGGGCGAGCCGTGTGCTTGATTGCGGTTGCTCACTCCGTGAGAATGCGCCCAATCCGTCCACACTTGCGTAAAATTCTCTTTCAGCATATCGCCCACTGTTTCGCGGTAATCCGAAATAACGTTGGCAGACACCTCTGTCGCACCATTCGCCAACAGTTCGGGGAAACAATCCTGCAAGCGATAGCCGCGCCGGTGTTCAAATTCATTCAATAAATCGGGTGTCCAATCCCCGCCATAAACTTCATACGAATCGTTGAAAAAACTATGTGGAAACGGTGTGTTATTGGCGGCAAATGCCTTGTCG
The DNA here is from genome assembly GCA_025996815.1 of Bacteroidia bacterium. Classification (GTDB taxonomy): domain Bacteria; phylum Bacteroidota; class Bacteroidia; order Bacteroidales; family Azobacteroidaceae; genus Azobacteroides. The sequence goes on along the minus strand of BNTT01000007.1, from coordinate 33,698 downwards.
AATTTCTCAAAATAGCGTTTCACAGCCTCTTTATTCAAATGGTCGAGCACATAACCTTGTCCGCCGGGGGCAGCGCGTTTCACTTGTTGTCGGGTTTTGCCGATAAAGAGGGCGATGAGTTTATAATCTTTGCCTTGGGGTGCTTTCCAATCCAATTTCCCATCGGCAGAAACTTTATTTGTTAAATCCAACGGTGAGTTGGATGCAGAATACGCCATCAATTTATCAAGATAAGCAATACCGTGCTGTTTTTTATCATTAACAAGAATGAGCTCCGACAAAGATTGCCCGCCTTTAAGCGCATATTCTTGAAATATCGCCTTGGTGGCTGCATCTTCAATTGTCACTTCGGGACCGCCGAAGGGCCATCCTGTGCCATTGTTCATATCCACGCTCATGCCCAATCGTTGGGCTTCCACTTCCGTAAATGCCAGCATCGCCATCCATCGAGGCGAAAGATAATCAATGTAAGAAGATTCCCGTCCTTTCACGCCGTAAAGAGGCGTAATTTCCACACCACCGATTCCGGCACGGCTCAACGCTTCCAAATTGTAGGTAAGATTGACGGAATCAACGTCGCTCCCCAACCACCACCAGCGCGTCCACGGCTTCGCTTCTTGGGTAATTTCGGGCCAGGAAGTATCGGAGTTTGCCTTGCATCCTGACCACAGACTGCAAGCGATAGCAAATAAGAAGATACAATATCGTTTCATGCGTTATGACATTAAAATTTGAAACAACAAAGTTAAGATAAAAGGCGAGGTGTGACAATGGATTATTATTCAGATGCAGGGGTAATTGTACTTTTTTTTGGTTCTACTGGGAATTGTGTGGGAAGAGGGCAAATCACCTGTTCGTCTGACCTTATATTGTAGAAAAATGGGCAAATTTCAAATTATTTCGTAACTTTGTCCCCGATTTAAAATTGTTGAATGAGCAAAGAAAGTCAAATAGAAGAAAGATTGATTGAGAAGTTAAAATCTCTCAAATATTTCTATCGCCCTGATATTCGCGATAGAGATGCGCTTGAGCGTAACTTTCGGCAAAAGTTTGAAGCACTTAATCGAGTTCATTTAACCGATTCGGAATTTGACCGTCTGCTTGAGGAAATTGTCAACCCTGACGTGTTTATCTCTTCCAAAAGGTTACGCGCACGAAATACATTTCAACGCGAAGATGGCACGCCACTACAATACACATTAGTAAATATCAAAGATTGGTGCAAAAACGAATATGAAGTAATCAATCAATTGCGAATTAATACACGAAACAGCAATCACCGTTATGACGTGATTTTGCTTATCAACGGCGTACCTGTTGCCCAAATTGAACTCAAGGCATTAGAGGTCAGTCCGCGCCGTGCTATGCAACAAATTGTTGATTACAAAAACGACCCCGGCAATGGTTACACCAATACGTTGCTCTGTTTTCTGCAACTTTTTATCGTCAGCAACCAAACTAATACCCTCTATTTTGCCAACAACCAAAATCAGCATTTTAGTTTCAATGCCGATGAACAGTTTTTGCCGATTTATCAATTAGCAGCCGAAGACAACAAAAAAATCACTCATTTGGATGATTTTGCTGAAAAATTTCTTGCCAAATGTGCCTTTGGTGAACTGATTAACCGCTATATGGTACTCGTGGAGTGTGAACAAAAATTGTTGGTAATGCGACCGTATCAAATTTATGCAGTAAAGGCGATAGTCGAATGTATTCATCAGAATCGGGGGAATGGCTACATTTGGCATACAACAGGCAGTGGTAAAACGCTTACTTCGTTCAAAGCCTCCACTTTGCTGAAAGATAATCCGGATATTGAAAAATGCTTGTTTGTTGTTGACCGTAAAGACCTGGACCGGCAAACCCGCGAAGAATTTAATAAGTTTCAGGAAGGTTGCGTGGAGGAAAATACCAATACAGAAACGCTTGTCAGGCGTATGTTGTCGGAAGATTATGCCGATAAAGTGATTGTTACCACTATTCAGAAACTTGGCATTGCACTCGACCCTACTCACCACAAAAATTACAAGGAACGCTTGCAACCGTTAAGTAACAAACGCATTGTATTCATCTTTGATGAATGTCACCGCTCTCAGTTTGGCGAAAATCACAAGGCTATCAAAGAGTTTTTCCCCAATGCACAACTTTTTGGATTTACCGGCACGCCAATATTTGAGGGAAACGCCACGCATGTCGCCATTGACGGACAGCAAGCCTCGCTGCAAACCACAAAAGATATATTTCAAAAGCAATTACACAATTATACCATTACTCACGCCATTGAAGACCGCAACGTATTGCGCTTTCATATCGACTATTTTAAGCCCGAAGGCAAATTCAAAGTCGGCGAATCGCCCCAAGCCGTGGTGGATGCGATATTGTCTAAACACGATGCTGCCACACATTCGCGCCGCTTCAATGCAATTTTAGCGACCTCTTCCATTAACAACGCCATTGAATATTATCATTTGTTCAAACAGGCACAGGTTTTGCGATTGGCAGAAGATGAAACCTACCCGCCGTTAAATATTGCCTGCGTATTTTCGCCGCCTGCTGATGGCAACACCGACTTGCAACAAATTCAGGAAGATTTGCCGCAGGAAAAAGCCGATAATGAGCAAGCACCCGACGAAAAGAAGCGAGCACTCGAAACCATTATTACTGACTACAATAAACAATACGGCACCAACCACACCGTTTCGTTGTTCGATTTGTACTATCAAGATGTGCAAAAACGCATAAAAGACCAGAAATATTCCAATGCCGATTACCCGCACAAGAACAAGATTGACATTGTGATTGTGGTAGATATGTTGCTCACAGGCTTCGATTCCAAATATCTCAATACTTTGTATGTGGACAAAAATCTCAAATATCATGGTTTGATTCAGGCATTTTCGCGTACAAACCGCATTCTGAACGACACCAAGCCTTACGGCAATATACTTGATTTTCGCCGCCAACAATCTGCGGTTGATGAGGCTATCGCGCTGTTTTCGGGCGAAGACACAAGCCGTGCCAAAGAGATATGGTTGGTTGACCCTGCGCCGGTGGTGGTTGATAAATTTGAACAAGCCTTGTCAAATTTGGATAAATTTATGAAGTCTCATGGCTTGGAATGTACACCGGAAGCAGTCAACAACCTCAATGGCGATGATGCACGCGGCGAGTTTATCAACCGTTTTAAAGAAGTGCAACGCCTTAAAACCCAACTTGACCAATACACCGATTTAAGCGAAGAAAACAACGCCAAAATTGAACAGTTACTGCCGGATGACCAACTTCGCGCCTTTCGTGGAGTATATATAGATACTGCAAAACGCCTGAAAGCACAACAAGACAAAGCCGGAGCAAGTCCGGAAATACAACAATTAGATTTTGAATTTGTGCTTTTTGCCTCAGCGATTGTTGATTACGACTATATTATGGGGCTGATAGCCAAATATACCCAGCGTGAACCAGCAAAACAAAAAATGACTCGTGAACAACTCATTAATCTGCTCGCCTCAAGTGCTAATTTAATGGATGAACGCGATGATATAATGGAATACATCAATAGTTTGCAGACCGGCAAAGGATTGTCTGAAAAAGAAGTTCGTGAGGGCTATCAAACGTTTAAAGACGAAAAAATTGCCAATGAGTTATCGGCAATATCAGGAAATTTTGGGATTACAACTGCTGCCCTGCAAACCTTTGTAAACAGAATTATAAGTCGTATGATATTCGATGGCGAACAATTAAGCGATTTATTGGCTCCCTTAGAATTGGCGTGGAAAGAGAGGACAAAAAAAGAGTTGGCATTAATGGAAGACTTGGTGCCGGTGTTAAAAAAATTAGCCGCAGGGCGTGAAATTTCAGGATTGACAGCGTATGAATAATAAAAAATAAAAGAGATGACAAATGAACAATCACAATATCTGTTGAGTTTACCAAAAAGAATTGTAGAAAACAATAATTTGCTAAACACAATAACAATCAATCAGGAGTTTCCATTCAACAAACGATTTGAATTAATTTCTGAAAAAGATGATGAATTTACATTTTTATGGGAAATTCAGCAGAGCAAAAAGAACACAATCCGCATCAGTTTACATTATCAAGAAAATGATAGTAAAATAGGACTTTTACGTATTGACTACAATGGCGGGCACATCAATCCTGAAACTATTTCAGACTCTGTTCCTGAAAAATTTCATCCTTATGCAGGAAAAGAATTTTCCAATAATGAACATCATATACATTACCATATAGAAGGTTATAAATCGCTTGCATGGGCAATTCCTTTAACCGATGATGAATTTGAAGTTAAGGAATTAAAAGAAGGGAATGATTTTAATAACTCATTGGCTAATGCCGTTCGGCTATTTGCAAAAACCATTAATATTGAAACTGAAATCACAATTAATACACTGTTATTATGAATTGGATTGATAAAAGTATAGAAGAATACTACAATTGGTTACGCAATAAAACCATTGTAACAAAAGATGAAAGTACAGCATGGAACAGTATAATAACACCTTTTCTTGGCTTATTCAACGATAATATTGAAATTTATGCCAAATTAGAAAACGACAAAATTATTTTGTCTGATGACGGAGTTACATTTGCAAATTTAGAACTCGCCGGAGCACCTGTCATGCGTTCCTTTAAACGTAAAGAATGGCTTGATATGATATTATTGAATTATGGAGTTACAGTAGAAAAAAACGAATTGACAGTGGTAGGAAATGAAAAGAGTTTTCCGCAAAAAAAGCATAACCTCATTTGTGCCATTTCCGAAATAAGTGATATGGCAATAATGGCGAAGCATACGGTTTCATCTCTTTTTAAAGAAGATGTAAAGTCATATTTTGATGAGCAAAATATTATTTATACCCCGCAATTTATTGCAAAGGGAAGCACCGGAATCGAATTTAACTTTGATTTTCAAATAGCAGGAAAGGAAAAAGAATTGGTAATCAAATCATTCAATTCCCTAAATAAAATTAATGTGCCCAATTTCTTATTTGGCTGGGAAGATATAAAGCCTGCTCGGGAAAAAGTTTCAGGCAAAGAATTGAAAGGATTGGCAATTGTTAACGACTTAGATAAAGAAATAAAGAGCGATTACATAGAAGCTTTACATAGCAAAGGGGCAGAAACAATACTCTGGAATGAGCGTCATAAACCTGAAATGATAGAGAAACTTGTTGCATAAATTTATGATAAAAATATTACAGTATGTCATTGAATAAGCACGAAATTAAAAAAAATGTACCTAAGTTGCGGTTTCCTGAGTTTAGGGATGCGTGGGAATGGGAGGAAGTCCCTTTTGGCGAACTATATTCATATAAACCAACTAATTCATTTACAAGGGACAACTTAAACTATAATGAAGGAACAGCGAAAAATATTCACTATGGCGATATACATACTAAATTTTCTACACTATTCGATATACGGAAAGAAATAGTACCTTATATAAATTCTATAATGCCGATTGAAAAATACAACTCAGAAGGTTACTGCAAAGAAGGTGATATGATTTTTGCTGATGCTTCCGAAGACACAGAAGGCATTGGAAAAAGTATAGAAATTATTCGCTTAAATAATGAAAAATTGTTATCTGGTTTACATACACTATTAGCGCGACAGAAAAAATCGAAACTAATTGTTGGTTTTGGTGGGCATTTGTTTATGTCCAATGCTGTTAGAGTTCAAATTCAGAAAGAATCTCAAGGTGCAAAAGTTTTAGGTATTTCAGCGACAAGACTATCAAATATTAAGATTTGGTTTCCTCAAAATAAAAACGAGCAACAAAAAATCGCCGACTGCCTTTCTTCCATTGACGAGTTAATCACAGCACAAAGCCAAAAACTCGAAGCACTCACAGCGCATAAAAAAGGTTTGATGCAGCAACTATTTCCTGCCGAAGGCGAAATGGTACCTAAGTTGCGGTTTGCAGAGTTTCGAGATGCGGGGGAGTGGGAAATAAAGGATGTTGGCGACGTATTTGAAGTAACTCGTGGTAATGTTCTTGCCATGAGTTTAGTTAAAGAAAATAGCAACAGTGAGTACCAATATCCAGTTTATTCGTCTCAAACGAAAAATGATGGTCTCGCGGGTTTTTATGATGATTTTTTATTTGAAGACGCAATTACATGGACTACAGATGGAGCCAATGCAGGAGAAGTAAATTATAGAGCAGGCAAATTTTATTGCACAAACGTATGTGGAGTTTTGATAAATCTTAATGGCTATGCTAATCCATGTATAGCAGCATTGATTAACTCAGTTTCAAAAAAACATGTGTCATATGTAGGAAACCCTAAACTCATGAACGGAGTTATGAGTAAAATTGAAATTCCTATTCCTTCTCTTCCCGAGCAGCAAAAAATCGCCGACTGCCTTTCTTCCATTGACGAGTTAATCACAGCACAAAGCCAAAAACTCGAAGCACTCACAGTGCATAAAAAAGGTTTGATGCAGCAACTGTTTCCTAATATTAAAGAACAAATAATATGAATAATCAACCTAAAATATACAAATATAAAACCTTGTCAAATCTTGTGGTTAGGTTGCGAGATGATTTCATCAATAATCAAAACTTTGTATTGCTCTATGCCTATAATGGCACAGGAAAAACAAGGCTTTCAATGGAGTTTAAAGACAAAGGGAAAAAGAGAGGGAATCGAGATACACTCTATTTCAACGCTTTTACTGAAGACCTATTTCATTGGGATAACGACTTGAAAAATGATTCCGAACGTGTTCTCAAGATAACTTCAAATTCAAATTTTTTTAATGGTTTCAAAGAGTTGGCTTTGGAAGAAAAAATCTTTGCTTATTTGGAACGTTATGCCGAATTTAATTTTAAGATTGATTATGAAAAATGGACGATTACATTCAGCAAAGGTGATGAAAATCATATTAAAGTATCACGTGGCGAAGAAAATATTTTCATTTGGTGTATTTTTCTTGCTATCTGCGAATTGGTTATTGATGGTTCCGAATCTTACAAATGGGTTAAATATATTTATATAGATGACCCTATTTCTTCGTTAGACGACAATAATGCTATTGCAGTGGCAAGCGATTTGTCGCAATTACTAAAGAAAGGTAAAGATAAAATAAAGACTGTTATTTCTTCCCACCACAGTCTATTTTTCAATGTAATGTACAATGAACTAAAACGCTCTCAATGTTCACAATATTTTTTGCACAAAAATGGAGATAAAGGATATATTCTACAAAAAACAGACGAGACCCCTTTTTTCCACCACGTTGCATTATTAAGCGAACTGAAGCAGGCGATAGAATCAGATAAAATAAATACTTATCATTTCAATATGCTACGCAGTATATTAGAAAAAACAGCAACCTTTTTTGGATTTAATGATTTTTCCGCCTGTATTTACGGAATAGACGATGATGTACTATATGCACGAGCATTAAACCTATTGAGCCATGGTAAATATTCTGTTTATGAACCCGTAAAAATGACAGATGACAACAAAAAACTATTTAAAAATATATTACAAGCGTTTTTGGGAAAATACAAGTTTGATTTACCTGAACTTCTCAAAGAGCCAACAACAAAATCAAGTAAAATATGACAGCAATAGAACAAAAAAAATTAGGTGCTACCCTGTGGGGCATAGCAGACGACCTGCGCGGAGCGATGAATGCAGATGATTTTCGCGATTATATGCTGTCGTTTCTCTTTTTGCGGTATCTGTCGGATAACTACGAAGCCGCTGCAAAAAAAGAGTTGGGAAAAGACTACCCCAAAGTAGCAGGTGATGACAAACGTACTCCATTGTCTTTATGGTATGAGGCGAATAAAGACGATGTTGTAGAGTTTGAAAAGCAGATGCGCCGCAAAGTGCACTATGTGATAGAGCCACAGCATTTGTGGAGCAATATTGCAGAACTTGCCCGTACCCAAAATGGAGAGTTGTTGACAACGCTTCAAGATGGCTTTAAGTATATCGAAAATCAATCTTTTGAGAGCACTTTCCAAGGGCTGTTTTCAGAAATCAATCTGAGTTCGGAAAAACTCGGTAAAAACTACACCGAACGTAACGCCAAACTGTGTGCTATTATTCAGAAAATTGCCGAAGGCATTGCCGGTTTTTCTACCGATAGCGATGTCTTGGGCGATGCTTACGAATACTTAATCGGTCAGTTTGCAGCAGGCTCAGGCAAAAAAGCAGGCGAGTTCTACACACCACAGCAGATTTCTACCATTTTGTCGAAAATTGTTATCTTAGACAGTCAAGACCCAAGCACAGGAACAAAGCAAAAACTCAATAAGGTGCTCGATTTTGCCTGCGGTTCGGGTTCGCTGTTGCTGAATGTGCGCAACAAACTGCACGAAGCCGATGGGCTTATTGGTAAAATCTACGGACAGGAAAAAAACATTACGACCTACAACCTTGCCCGAATGAATATGCTGCTGCACGGCGTAAAAGATTCTGAATTTGAAATACACCATGGCGATTCCCTGCTCAACGATTGGGATATTCTGAACGAAATGAACCCCGCCAAAAAGATGGAATTTGATGCGATTGTTGCCAACCCGCCGTTCAGTTATCGCTGGGAGCCAACCGAATCTTTAGGCGAAGATTTCCGCTTCAAAAGTTACGGTCTTGCGCCTAAATCTGCGGCTGATTTTGCTTTTTTGCTGCACGGCTTCCACTTTTTGGGCAAAGAAGGTACTATGGCGATAATCTTACCTCACGGGGTGTTGTTCCGTGGCGGAGCCGAGGAGCGTATTCGCACCAAACTATTAAAAGACGGCAATATTGATACGGTGATAGGCTTGCCGGCTAATTTGTTTTTCTCAACCGGCATCCCTGTTTGTATTTTAGTATTGAAAAAGTGCAAAAAGTTTGATGATGTACTGTTTATAAACGCCAGTGGCAGCGAAAACTTTGAGAAAGGCAGACGGCAAAACTATTTGTGCCCTGAACATATTGAAAAAATCGTAGAAACATATCAGTTCCGTAAGCAAGATGATACTCGTTATTCTCGCCGCGTATCAATGGACGAAATTGCGAAAAACGATTATAACTTAAATATTTCGCGCTATGTTAGTGCGGCTAAGACTGAGGAAATATTCGACCTAAAGAAGATAAATGATACTTTAATTGATATTGAGAAGAAGGCAAAGGAGGCTGCTGATAAGCATAATAAGTTTCTTGCTGAACTTGGTTTGCCTCTTATTTAATTATAGTAAATCTGAAATTGCATCAAAATTTCACACACTTTTCGGAAAAGATTACTATATTGACCCCTAAATTCGTACAAATTTCCATAGATTATGAACAATAGTTTATTTGTGGCTATCGCTTTTTGTTGTTACTTTGCACAAATTAAACACCCACGAAAATGAAACATAACATACTGCGCTTTTTTTTACTGTTTCCCGCGCTTGCTTTGGCGCAGGAAACCATCGACTTGTCCGGAACTTGGCGTTTTGCCACCGACAAAGACAATGTTGGAATCACTCAAAAGTGGTTTTCCAAAACATTGGAAGATAAAATACAACTGCCCGGCTCCATGCTCGAAAACCGGAAAGGCGACATCGTGACGGCAGAAACGCACTGGACAGGCAGTATGTATGACAGCACCTATTATTATAGTCCGGCGATGGCGAAATATCGGCAGCCGGGCAATGTCAAATTTCCTTTCTTTTTGACACCCGACTTTCATTATACCGGCGCGGCATGGTATCAAACTACGGTCACGATTCCTAAAAATTGGAAAGGACACACCATACAATTGTTTTTGGAACGTCCGCACATTGAAACTACCGTGTGGGTCGATTTTAAGCAGGTTGGCGAGGCGCAATACAGTTTGTGCGTCCCTCATATCTATGATTTGACGGCACTGCTGCAAGCAGGCAAACAGCATACGATTACGATTCGGATAAACAATACGATTCAACCGAAATACAATCCGGGAATTGATTCGCACAGCATCACCGACCAGACGCAGGGAAATTGGAACGGCATTGTCGGCAAAATAAATCTGAACGCTACGCCGCCGTTGCATATAGAAAACATTCAGGTCTATCCCGATATTCATACGAAAACCGCCCGTGTGGTTATTTCTTTGGATAATAACACCGAGAAAGCCATTCAAGGGAAGATTAGCCTTTCGGCAAAAAGTTTCAATTCAGACCAGCAACATCAAATACCGGAAATATTCGTGCCTTTCACGGCAGGAAAAGGCAGCAGTGAGGTAGTAACCACATTCAATATTGGCGAAGGGATGTTGATGTGGGATGAATTTGACCCTGCGCTGTATAAATTGACAGTGCAGATAATAGACGTGGCACGCCACGTTTCTACAAAAACGGTGCAATTCGGGATGCGAGAAATCAAAATCAACGGCAAATGGTTTTATGTGAATGGACGAAAAATTATGTTGCGCGGAACGGTTGAAAATTGCAATTTCCCCTTGACAGGCTATGCTCCTATGGATGTTGAGGCGTGGAAAAAAGTTTTTAAAACTTGTCGCGACCACGGATTAAATCACGTCCGGTTCCATTCGTTTTGTCCTCCCGAAGCCGCTTTTATTGCTGCCGACCTTGTTGGGATTTATTTGCAACCCGAAGGTCCGAGTTGGCCCAATCACGGCGTTGCTTTGGGGCGCGGGATGGCTATCGACACTTTTTTATTAAAGGAAACTCAGGCGATGAACAAGGTATATGGCAATTATGCCTCATTCTGTATGCTCGCTTGCGGCAACGAGCCGGCAGGAAATTGGGTGCCTTGGGTGAGCCGTTTTGTAGAATATTGGGAGAAAACCGACTCAAGAAAAGTTTATACCGGCGCATCGGTCGGCAACAGTTGGGCGTGGCAACCGCGCAGTCAATATCATGTGAAAGCAGGTGCACGCGGACTGAGTTGGAATAATTTACCCGAAACGCTTTCAGATTACCGTAGCCGCATTGATACAGTGAAACAGCCTTATGTTTCACACGAAACCGGGCAGTGGTGCGTATTCCCCAATTTCGCAGAGATAAAGAAATATACCGGCGTATATAAAGCGAAAAACTTTGAGATATTCAGGGATGTGTTGGCAGAGAATGACATGAGTGCTTTGGCTCACGATTTCATGATGGCATCCGGCAAATTGCAGGCTCTCTGTTATAAACACGAAATAGAAAAAACATTGCGAACGCCCGATTATGCAGGATTTCAATTGCTTGCTTTGAACGATTATTCCGGACAAGGCACTGCTCTTGTTGGTGTTTTGGACGTGTTTTTTGAAGAGAAGCCTTATATCAATGCCGCGCAGTTTCGTCGGTTTTGCAATTCCACCGTGCCGCTTACACGTATGGAAAAGTTTGTTTTCAAAAGCAACGAGCCTTTCAAGGCACAGGTAGAAATAGCGCATTTCGGTCCGCGTGCGATGTATCAGGCACAAGTGGAATGGCGCATCACCGATAGCCGGGGCATAATTGTGGATAAAGGCACTTTTGCGCCTGCCGATATTCCGATTGGCAATTGTTTTGAGATTGGTACGCTCACTGCTCCATTAGCCACGGTCACAAAAGCCTGTCAAATGAATTTGGAAGTAAGCATTGCCGGCACTTCTTTTGTCAATGATTGGGATTTTTGGGTATATCCCGAAGCGGTATCGCTCGACAAAGGCACGGTGTTGGTAACAGACACCTTGGATAATAAAGCGATTCAAACCTTGGAACAGGGAGGTAATGTATTGATTTTGGCTGCCGGAAAAATAGAATACGGACGCGATGTGAGGCAACAACTGACTCCGGTGTTTTGGAATACGTCATGGTTTAAGATGCGTCCGCCGCACACCACCGGCTTGTTAATAAATCCGCAACATCCCGTATTCCGCGATTTTCCTACGCAATACCATAGCAATCTGCAATGGGCGGAATTGGTCAATGGCGCACAGGTCATGCAGTTTACGGAGTTTCCAAAGGGCTTTCAACCACTTGTACAGCATATTCACACATGGTTTATCAGCCGAAAGATTGGCTCTTTGTTTGAAGCGAAAGTTGGCAAAGGCAAACTGATGATGACGAGTTTGGATTTGAAAACCGACTTGGACAATCGTTTTGTGGCTCGCCAACTGCTGTCGTCGGTTCTGCAATATATGAACTCGCCGCAATTCCAACCGGAACATTCGGTGGATGTGAAACAGGTTTCCGATTTGTTTACGAAAAGCAGCAAAACCCCGGCATATTTCACCAAAGATTCGCCCGATGAATTGAAAGTCAAACCTTTTGTGCAAAAACTTCCCGATGGCAATTATCGCGTTCGGCTTACATTAGGAAATGATGAGGCGCGCAAACGTGGTGCGCATATAGACAGGGGACTTGTCGCTGTGAAAACAGCGGACGGCGTTTTCCTTAGTTGGCGTTTGTTGGGCGATGAACCTCAGGATGTCGCGTTCAACATTTTTCGGAATGGCACGTTATTGAACGACAAACCCATTGCCGGTGCCACCAATTGGATTGACAAAAATGGAAAGGTTTCCGATGAATACCTTGTGAAGACTGCCGACAATGCATCCAAAAGTGTAAAACCTTGGGAAAATCCATATAAAACCATCCAATTGAATCGTCCCGAACAGCCCGGCTATATCCCCAACGATTGCAGCGTGGGCGATTTGGATGGCGACGGCGAATATGAAATTGTCGTGAAGTGGAATGCCCGCGCGCACGATAATTCGCACAACGGACCAACCGACCCTGTTATTTTGGATGCCTACAAATTGGATGGCACGCATCTTTGGCGCATCGACTTGGGCAAAAACATCCGTGCAGGGGCGCACTACACCCAATTTATGGTCTATGACCTCGACGGCGACGGCTTCGCAGAAATCGCCTGCAAAACAGCCCCCGGCACCATCGACGGCAAAGGCAAAGCCGTAATATTAGGCAACGATGACCCACAGGCAGACTATCGCAACGAAAACGGACATATCCTGGACGGACCGGAATACCTCACAATTTTTAACGGCACCACAGGTGCCGAAATCACCACAATCCCTTACAACCCACCTCGAGGCAATGATTTGAAGCGCGTGTGGGGCGACGACCGCGGCAACCGTTCAGACCGCTATTTGGCTTGCATCGCCTACTTAGACGGTGTGCACCCTTCGCTGGTGATGTGCAGGGGCTATTACACCCGCGCAGTACTCGCTGCCTACGATTTCAAAGCCGGCAAATTAGCGGAACGCTGGGTGTACGATTCCGGCATTGAGCACGACACTAACAATACGGCTTTCGGACAAGGCAACCACAGTTTGGCAGTAGGCGATGTGGACGGCGACGGCTTCGATGAGATTGTTTATGGCGGTGCGGCAATTGACCACGATGGCAAATTGCTCTATTCCACAGGCTTAGGTCATGGCGATGCCCACCACTTGTCGGACTTAGACCCCGACCGTCCGGGCTTGGAATTTTTTCAAGTGCACGAAACCAAACCCTGTCCTGCCGGCGTAGAATTGCGGGCCGCGGGCACGGGCGAACTCCTCTTTGGACGACCCACCACCATTGACGTAGGGCGCGGATTAGCCGCCGACATTGACCCCAAACATCGCGGCTTTGAATTTTGGAGCATTGTTTCCGACAGTGTATATAATATTAAGGGAGAGGTAATTTCCACCAATCGTCCGTCCATCAACTTCCGCATCTATTGGGACGGCGACTTGCAAGACGAACTTTTAGACGGCAACCGAATCACCAAATGGAATGGCAACGGCACCGACCAAATAGTTGATTTTCAAACATTTGGAGGAGCAAGCATCAACGGCACAAAGAAAAACCCCAACCTCCAAGCCGACCTGTTTGGCGACTGGCGGGAAGAGGTGGTACTCTACAACCAACAAGACCCCGGTCAATTGTTAATATTCACAACCACCATCCCCACAGAGCATCGTTTGGTCACCTTGATGCACGACCCTGTCTATCGCCTGAGTGTGGCGTGGCAAAATGTGGCGTACAATCAGCCCCCACATTTGGGGTATTATATTGCTAAATAACAACGTTGCAAGTCAAGTTTGCGTCAATCAACGCTAAAAATAGACTGCCCACTTTGCGGCGGCGCGGCATAATATTGTATCGCGCTGTCGTTCATTCTCGGATGCTGCTTATTCAATAAATTAATCATTTCGGCACCTGCCCAGATGACGGGACCGTAGCCGTGTGCAGCGGAGGTGTGGGTGGGGCGATGGTAATAAAATGCAGGGTCAAATCCCATTCCGGTGCCCACACATACGCCTTCCACTTCGCCTTTCGCATTGATGCGCGTAGAGACTGCCTCCCAGCCCAATTGGGCGACCGGACCATACGCCAAAGCGTCTAACCAGCCTTTGTTGATGCCGTGCGCAAAGCAGTAGGTGAAAATCGCGGTAGCAGACGTTTCCGTATAGGAATCGCTGCGGTCGAGCAATTGGTGCCAAAAGCCGTCGCCGCCCTGACAGGCAGCCAATCCGGCAGCGTGGGCACGGAATTGTTTCAGCACTTGACTGTATGCCGGATGGTTTGTTGGGAGCACATCCAATGTTTCGACGAGCGTCAATATCGCCCAGCCGTTGGCGCGTCCCCAATGGAAAACCGGATGCGGATTCATTTCTTCTACCCATCCGTGACGATACAAACCTTTTTCGGGCACAAACATCCGTCCGGAGAATTGGCTTATTTGGCGCACCGCCTCGTTGTAGTATGTTTCTTCACCGGTCAGTTTGCCCATTTGAGCGATAGCCGGAATAGCCATAAACATATCGTCTAACCATACGGTGTTTTTTTGCGGGCGGTTGCGGGCGAACGTGCCGTCGCCCAGGCGGTATTCCTTGAACATAATGTAGTTGATATAATTGTCAATCAATGGACGCAGATTATCGGCATCCCCGGCTATTTGGATATATTTGAGCATTGCCGCACACATAGAGCCGGCATCGTCTAAGGCTTTTGGGTGGGCTACGGAACTCATCTGCCGGTCGATTGTCCGAAAATGAGTTGCCACATAGTTTTGGTAAACCGCATCGCCTGTCACTTGCGTGGCAGCCAGCAGAGCAGCATAAGTTACTCCCCATTCGTAACTCACCAAACGGAAATTTCCTTTTTCGATGAAGCGAAACACTCGGTCAATGTCTTCCTTGACTTTTTCGGGCGACAAAGCACCATAAGGAATACCGTAGTCCGGCTGCAAAAGGTGCAGCGGTGTGGTCACATCGTTCGTTTCCTGTTTTTTATTCTTTTGAGCCTCAGCGCACAGGATGCCTGACAGGAATAAGGCTATACACACAATACATTTCTTTTTCATTATTCAGTTGTTGTTAACGGTTCATTTTTCAAAAAACGCCATTGCAAGCGCAAACTCACAATGGCGTTTTTCCAATTATAAATTTTTTAGTAATTCGGATTTTGCAATGCTTTTTTTTGCGCATCAGTCAATGCAGAACCATCCTCATTTATCAAACCGTCAATAAACGATTGCGGAATCGGACGCAGCAAATGATGTTCTTTTAGCGTATTGGAAGCCGCTGTTTCCGTATTGAAAAGCATCGTGCGACGAACGAGCAGTTTTGTGCGGGAAAGGTCTTCCCAACGTTGGAACTCGCCGTTCAATTCGCGGGTACGTTCATTCATGATGAAATTCAACATGCGGTCATAATCGCCGGAGCAATTCAACTGTTTCAAAATGTACTCGTCTTCTTTTGGAAGTTTGCCGGTGGTGCTCACAGCAAGATTGGTAGCGTTAGAAAAGTCGCTCACACCTGTTGAAATAACATACGTGTTCTGCTTGCTATAGGCTTTATACAATGTGGCGTTAGAGCCGGTATTGTACATGGATGTTGTCTCGAATGCTTCCTGACCATCCCGATGACGGGCGCGGTCTTCATCTACCTTGTACTGAGCACGTTCACGCACCTTATTGATGGGAGCGAGGGCTTCCTGATATTTACCCTGACGCACGAGGGCTTCTGCCTTGATAAGATACGTTTCGGCTACGCGGGCAAGAACGCCGTCGCGATAGCTGTTGCCGCCTTCTGCAGTGCGGGTGCCATCTTCAAATTTGGAAATGCTGACGAAAGCATTTTTGGGCACTGCGACTTCTGCATTTGATGAGTTATTTTGCATTCTCCACTTACCACCGGCATTGCCATTATAATGAACGACAGCATTGGGAACCACTTTGCCTTCAAATTCAAAGTCCGACTCGCCGACAAGTGCAATGTGTTCACTATCCCACGCCGGGTCCCAGTGGTAGGTAATGGCACTGCCATCTTCGGTTACCGTGCCGTTAGGAATAAACACGATAACAGGGTCGCCGATTGCAATATCATAAGGGTTGCCTGTATTTTTATTCACCACATTACCTGTCTTATTTGCATTGTAAATAGTACGTGTGGATTTCCAGAAACGGGAATCATTCACTTTGTCGTAAGTAAGGATATTGTATTCCGAAGGACGGCAACGTTGATAGTTATGCCCAATCCATGCCCCACGAGTAATCCAAGTAGCGGCGAGAGCACCGTTGTGGAACTGGCAATTCCAGTAAAAGAAGTTACGATTACCGTAGCGACCTTGTGTAGAACCATTATCAAATTCAGCAGCCATCAGGATTTCGGGAAGCGTTTCATTAGCGCAATTCACACCTGACCAGTTGGCAAATAAATCTCCATAGTCGGCAGCCAAAGCGCGGTTTCCGATAACATCATCACAGAGAGTAACAATACGTGCCAAGTCGGCAGTCTTGTAGTTGCTGTTCCAAGCATCGTTGCGTTCGCTGACACGGAGCAAAAGAGCCTTGGCAAGGAAGTGGGCAGCCGTATATTTTGTCCATCCGAGTTTGCCGCGACGAGTTACATCGCTTTGCTCCGGAAGCAATTCATAAGCGGCTTGAAGGTCGTCAATAATCTGAGCAAGACACTCTTCTTCGCTTGCACGGGTAAACGTGCGAACAACGCCTTCCGAAGGTTCCGTACGCAAAACTACGCCGCCATATTGGGAAACTAAGCGATAGTAATTATAGCCGCGCAGAAAATGACCTTCTCCCAATACCAGCTGACGAACATCGGCGTTAGACACCAGCGGAGCATTGGCTATCACGGTATTTGCCGAAGATATACCGTAATAGAACTGATTCCAGAGGTCGTCCGGCTTGGGTACATTCGCATTCACACCGGCTGTAATAGGAGCTAACCGGGCATCATAAAGCATCCATGGTTCGGAAGTCGCATCGGTACCATTTTCAAATTCATCAGTACCATAAGAAGTGACGCCATACGCATGTTCAAATGCAAACAGATAGCGGCAGTTGGAATAGAGCGACCCTGCCAATTCAACGATTCCTTGCTCTGTTTTCAGATAATCGCTCAAATATCCGCTTTTGTATTCTTCGTCGAGGAAGCTTTCGGAGCAGGATGTGAATGAAATGGAGGCTGCAATAGTAGCTGCAAACCCTCCTAAGATATATTTTTTCAGTTTCATATTATTTATGTATTAATTATAAATTAAAAAGTAACATCAAGACCAAACGTCCATCCCTGATTGTAAGTAGCACCACCCAAATCCAAGTCAATGAATTTTACGCTTGAATAGATGGTAAAGGGATTATTCGCCTGAACATAAACCTTCAAGTTGGAAACACCTGCCTTGCGGACAATGTTGTTGGGTAAAATATAACCTAAGGATATATTCCGCATCTTCAAGAAATTAGCTTGGCGGAAACCAAGAATGTATGAATAAGCGTCACCACCCGCTTCATTATAGACCGGCTTTTGATACTCTGCACCCGTATTAGTCGGAGTCCAGTAGTCGATTTGCCGCTGGTTGTAGCGACCCGTCTGACCTTCACCGCCTGCCTCTACCCAATACTTGAAGCGTCCGTACATCTGCAATGAAAGTTCAAAACTCTTATAGTTGAACGTGTTCATCCAGCCGAAAGTCCAGCGGGGGTCACGGTTACCCAATATCACGCGGTCATCATTATCATCAATCTTATAGATTTCATTACCCTCTTTGTCCACGTCATTCTTAACATCCACCGGCTTAACCAAACCCGGGGCAAACTTATGACCATTGGCATTATACTTTGCCATCAGTTCATTATCTTCGGGTGTATCCTGCCACAGGCGGTCTTTTTGGAGGTTGTAGTAAACAGAGATGGAATTGCCGATAAACCAAGAGTTGGAAATATCATCGGTTTTGCCCGAAGCAAGTTCTTCGATTTTGTTCTTAGTATAAGCGGCAGATACGGTAGAATTCCATGAAAACTCACGTGTTTTTACCGGAATAAAATCAAGCGTTATATCCACACCCTTATTGGAAGTGCGACCAATATTGGCAATTGTATTAGGATAACCCAAAAGGGTAGGGATATTCATATTGAGCAGCAAATCTTTGGTATTGGAGGTGTACCAGTCAACAGTACCATTGATGCGACCTTTCAAGAAACCAAAATCAAGACCCACATTCCATTGGGTAGTCTTTTCCCATCCAAGTTCCTTATTGGGCATGCCTATCTGGTCTCTTACATAGAAAGGCTCGTTTGTAGTATATATAATTACGTTGCCGTCGCTGTTAATCCCATTGAAAGGCTGGCGTCCCGACTGGATACTGCCAAGTGTGCCATAAGGAGATACCGCTGCGCTACCTGTGGTGCCAACGCCGGCACGAAGTTTCAAGTTATTAATCCAATCCTGGTCTTGCATGAAATCTTCCTGATTAATGCGCCATCCGAGAGCTGCGGAGGGGAAAAAGTCCCATTTATGTCCTGCTGCCAACTGAGAAGCACCGTCCCAACGACCGGATACGGTCAAGAGGTAACGGTCATTGAAACCATAGTTAAAACGCATCATATAAGACTCCAGCTGACGCTCATTAAGACCGGTTCCCCAAGCGGCAGATACCAGAGAGCCTTTGGGGTCAAGCGTGCCGAAAGCATTCCACGTCCAATCCTCATTGGGAACTCCCTGTCCATTCATATCGGAAGTTTCATACGTCCATGCCGAAGCGGTATGAAGCAAAGTAGCACCAACAGAATGTTTGCCGAACAGGCGATTATAATCCAATTGCTCGTCAAGCGTCCATGAGAGGTCATTGCGTTGTTGAAGACGGGTGTAGTTCTGAGCACCTGTGCCGCGAGTTACAGATTCGGCACTAATGAAAGTTCCTTCACGTCTGTAACGGAAATCGGGTCCGAAGTTCATGCGAAACTTCAATCCGTCAAGGGGTTTCACAATTTCGCCTATGTTTAATACGCCATAGAAACTGCCGAGCGCGCGGAAAGTCTTGCGTTGTTGCTGCGAACGATTCCATTCATCGACAACGTTAGCCACATTATCCTCGGCACCCGGATGCTGGATGAAATTCCCTTCGGCATCGTAAGGCTTTGAGAAGGCGAAATTCCGTTGCGCCCAGCCGTAGATATAAGTAGGTACACCTGTAGTGAGGGAAGAACC
Source organism: Bacteroidia bacterium (assembly GCA_025996815.1). Lineage (GTDB taxonomy): Bacteria > Bacteroidota > Bacteroidia > Bacteroidales > Azobacteroidaceae > Azobacteroides. The sequence continues at coordinate 14,255 of BNTT01000007.1, read as the reverse complement.
GGTTGTGGAAGTACCATATTCCTGCACACCATACGAAGTATTGATGGATGCACCCAAAGTAAACCATTGGGTAGGATTAATGGTTGTATTAACATTTCCTGTATAGCGGTCATAAGACTGCCCCATGAGAGTGCCTTTGTTGTTGAGGTAACCAAATGACGCATACGTATTGGATTTTTCTGTGCCGCCACTCGCGCTGAGGGTATGTTCGGTAGTAACGCCAGTGCGGGTTACCAAATCAGTCCAGTCAAGTGATTCAACACGCGAACCGTCCCATTGTCCATTTACCCATCCGCTCATAATATTGTTGTAAGTCGTAGGGTCGCCACTCATGATACTGAAAACTTTTGCATCATCTTCCTGCGTGGGTTGGTCACCGGGTGAAGTAATCTGCCCTGCATTATACATTGCCCAACGCCGCCAAGTGATATAATCGCCGGCATTCATCATTTCTGATTTCGTTTTTTGAGTTTCCGTTGTAACGGTACCGGAGTAGTTCAACTTGAAGCTGCCTGCCTTCCCTTTCTTGGTCGTTACAAGGATTACGCCATTAGCACCGCGAGAACCGTAAATAGCAGTTGCCGAAGCATCTTTCAAAATATCAATCGATTCAATGTCGCGCGGATTGAGAGTTTCGATTGCCGAAGCCGAAAGCAAAGGGATGCCATCCACCACATACAGAGGATCAGTGTCCGCCGTAATAGAACGATTACCGCGAATACGGACAGTACCCAACTCACCCGGACGTTCGTCGGAGGTAATGTCAACGCCGGCAGCCTTGCCCTGTAATGCTTGCATGGCATTCGTTACCGGACGGGCTTCGATTTCTTTCGCGCCGACATGGGTTAATGCACCCGTCACATCGCTTTTCTTTTGCACCCCGTAACCGACCACCACCACTTCGTCCAATGATTGGACATCTTCAACCAAGGTGACATCAATCGTTGTTCTGCCGCTTACGGCAACGTTTTGGGTTGAATAACCCAGATAAGAGACCTCCAATGTGGCATTGGGCGACACGCGCAACGTGTATCGTCCATCCACATCAGATGAAGTTCCATTACTTGTACCTCTTTCGACGATACCGGCACCGATGATGGGACCTTCCGCATCGGACACCACGCCTGTGACGGCGATTTTTGCCTCTTGGGGAAACTCGGCTCTTAGGTGGTTTGCACCCCCCCCCCCGATGAATACACCGCTCAACAGCAGCGCGTTTGCAAAGTTTTTAAATGCTTTTTTCATAAAAATTTACTTAAATTTAGTGTTTAAAATTTATTATTACTCTAATTTATACATCTCACTCGCCCCCAAAAGGAAGCAGCCTGTGCCAAAATCTTCAAAATCCGGCACTTTGTCGGAAGTGACCGGCTGACTGTCTTTCGGCTCTTTGCCTGTTCCCTGCACCCATCCGAGAAAGCCGTTGGTGTGAACGGCTTCTTTTTGCAGCGCATTCCACGCTTTCAGCACTACCGGCAGATACGTTTTGCGGTCTAAGACCCCGTTGTTGATGCCCCACGCCATGCCGTAAACGAAGAGTGAAGTGCCTGTGGTCTCCTTCCCGCCAAAGTGGGTGGGGTCGTGGAGGCTCACATTCCAAAAGCCGTCTGTGCGCTGGTACTTTTTCAGGGCTTCGGACATCGCCGTGAAATCGGCAAGATATTCCTTTCGGTGGATTTCGTCCGCGGGGATGAGGTCTAACACGCGCACCAGAGCCGCATACACCCAGCCATTGCCCCGCGACCAGTAGCAATTCTTGCCGCCGGGGGTCTTGTAGGGTGGCACAAAATCTTTATCTCGCCACCAAAGCCCTTCTGCGGGATTATACAACCCTTTCGCGCCGTGATTGTTGCGCGTGAAGGCATACATTTGATACATTTTCTCGAAATAACGCTTGTCCTGTGTCAGGTCGCCCAACTGCGCCAACACGGGCATCCCCATCTGTATGGCATCAATCCACGACCAATCGTTCAGTTGCGGCGTATGAATCAGCCTGTCCATACAAATTTTTATATTGCGAATTTTTTCGGGGTCGGGCGACATCTTATACAGGTCAATATAGGTTTGCCCGCAACATTGGTCATCGGCATTGCGGGTGGTGTTGCCATTGCGCAACCCCCATTTGTGAAACTCCGCCCAATCAAGCGCATACTGATAATAGCGCGCTTCGGGATAAATCCGATGCAAGGCAATCAGCCCTTCATAATAAACGCCACGTGTCCATATATTGCTCGGTCGCGCAATGCCCACATGCGAAGGTGCCGTGCAATCGGCATATTTTGTCATAAAATAGTCATTGACTTTCACCATCGTGCGAAGGATGTCGCCCTTGTCGGGCAATTCCTGCGCCTGCATTTGAATGACAGTACCAAGTGCAACAGGCAGGGCGAGCAACATTTTTCGTATTAAATTTGTGATACACATAATTTTTAATTTTTTTGTGCAAAGGTAGGGAATGTGGCAAGATATAAATATAGATATTTGTACAATTTAACGGGACAAAAGTGCACCTGTATGTAATTTTGTGCAATTTATATGGGATTTTGTACACATAAGGGGATTTTCACGGAAATTTTTACTAATTTTGCTGCTACCTAATACTTGAAAAATGAAAAGGGTGAAGTTAGTGCTATTTTTCTTTGTTTACTTGTTTGGAACGACAACTCCGGTCATTGCATTGGAGGCTTTGCGCTTCGATTGGATTAGCGACCGCGATGGATTGTCGCAAAATACGGTGCGGTGCATCACGCAGGACAGCAAGGGCTTTATTTGGCTGGGCACGATTAACGGGTTGAATCGCTACAATGGGAAGGAATTTACCGTGATGCTGCCTCAGACCGGCAATTTTGCATCCATTTCGGATAACCGCATACGGAGTTTGCAGGAAGACCAATACGGCTATATCTGGATTCGCACGACGGCGAATATCTTTTGCTGCTACGACCCGCGCGTGGAGCGTTTTGTGGACTATGCGCCGGACAATAAGCAGAAGAATTTTTCATACGTTCAGACCTTTTCCAACGGCGATGTGTGGCTCTGGGGCACCGGTGGTGGGTGTTGCCGTATTCAGCACGTTGCCGGAGCGTTGAAAGCGCGGCAGTTTGGCGAAGCCGAATTGGGCAGCCGGGCGGTGGCTTTCGTTTATGAAGATGCCCTGCACAATATCTGGATTGGCACTACGCAGGGATTGTTTCGCTTGGAAGCCGAGCAAATCATTAAGGTGTTGCCCACCTCGTTTTCTTATGTGCACGAATCCGGCAACCGGCTGTTTTTTATCAACGACCAACAGATTGTGGCGTTTGACACGCCGCAACAAAAGGTGGCTCAAACCATCTTATACCCCGATAATCAGGCGATTGCACTCAATACGAGTACCCTGCTGAACTCCGGCGTTGTTTTGATTGCGACCAAAGCCAACATCCTCGCTTTTGATTGTCGGCAGATGAAATTTATTGCGGCGAATGCGCTGTTCAACGGGCAGGCGGTGACCAACGCGAGTTTTTTGACGGACAACAAGGGCAATAAATGGGTCTATAACATCTCCGGCAGTGTTTGGCGGCAGGTGGCAGACAACCGATTCGAGAAAATCAACCTCATCCCCGCCAGCATCCTCTCCACGATTGATGCCGAACGCTACGACATTTATCAGGATTCGCGCCATATCATTTGGCTCACCACCTACGGCAATGGGCTGTTTGCCATAGACTTAAACAATCGGCAGACCTACCACTACACGGTGGAAAACAGCGATTTGCCCACCAACTACCTGCTGTGCGTGACGGAAGATAAATCGGGCGAGATATGGGTGGGCACCGAATTTGCCGGAATCAGCAAAATCTCGCTCAGCAACTATCCGATACAGATTTTTTACCCGACACAGAAGGACAACCACGACCGCAGCAATGCCGTGAGGCTGATTTTTGAGGATTCGCAGCACCGCTTTTGGTTTGGCACACGTAGCGGCTCGCTGAATGTGTATGACCGGTCGCTCAACAAACTGAAATCGCACCGGATTGACGGCGGGTTGCCTTTCGCGATGACGGAGGATGCCGCCGGAAATATATGGTTAGCCACACGCGGGAAAGGGCTTATGGTGCTGCCGCCTTCGGGAGATGCCCCTGTGCGCAACTATCTGTTGCACGACATTGCCCTGCAAAACACCAGCAGCAACAATGTGTTTGACATCCTGTTAGACTCGAAAAACCGCATCTGGGCTGCCTCTTTCGGCGGCGGATTGCATTATGCCGACCTCACCGGCAAGGAGGTGGCTTTCCGGCACATCAACGCTCGCACGGTCAATCAGGATATGGTGCGCGTCATCCTGCAAGACCGCACGGGGCTGATTTGGACGGGCACCAACGAGGGGGTCAATGTGTTCAATCCCGACGAACTGATTCGGGACAACAGCAAATACATCAACTTCCATTTTGATGTCAATGACGACCGGACGCTTAACAACAATGAGGTGAAAGCCATCTTGGAAGACAGCAAGGGGCGTATTTGGCTCGGCACCACCGGCGGCGGATTGAACTTGCTGATGCGCGAAACGCCGCTCTCACGCTCGTGGTTTAAGCACTACACCGCCAAAGACGGACTTTCCAACGAAGTGATTCAAACCATCATAGAAGACAATCAGGGCTATATTTGGGTGAGCACCGAAGGCGGCAGCGGCATTTCCAAGTTTGACCCGCAGACCGAGCGTTTCGAGAATTTCAGTTTCTTCAACAACCGGCAGGCAGGGCTGTTTAACGAACATTCCTGCTGGAAAATGCGAAGCGGCGAACTGATGTTCGGCAGTTATTCCGGCGTGTTCATTTTCGACCCTTCCCAAATAAAATACGATGTTTATACGCCGCCAATCGTCATTACCGGACTGAAAATCAACGGGATGGACGTGCGCCCCGAAGAGCGCAATTCGCCGCTGACCGAAAGTATCAGTTTGGCGAAACAAATCAGGTTGAAGCACAACCAAAATTCGTTTAACATCGAATTTGCGATGCTCAATTTTCATCTGCCCAATTTCAACCAATACATCTATTATTTGGACGGTTATGAAAAGAATTGGAACCCGATAACCCGCCACAACATTTCTGCCTACCGCAATGTGCCGCCGGGGACGTATCAATTCAAGGTCAAGGGCAGCAACAGTTTTGGCGTGTGGACCGACAGCGAAACGGTGCTGGAAATAGTCATCACCCCGCCATTTTGGAAATCGGGCTGGGCTTATCTGCTCTATTTCATTCTGTTAGTGGGGCTTGTTTTGTTCACAATTAAATTCGTCCTTCACATCAACCGCCTGAATACGAATGTCAAAGTGGAGCGGCAATTAACGGAATATAAACTCCGCTTTTTCACCAATATATCGCACGAATTTCGCACGCCGCTCACCATCATTCGCGGGTCGATAGAAAATCTGCTCGCGATGGAAAACCTGCCCGCCGCCGTCACGAAGCAAATCAATCAGATGGCGAAAGGCTCCGAGCGGCTTCTGCGGCTGATTGACCAACTTTTGGAGTTCCGCAAACTGCAAAACAATGTTTTGCGACTCAAACTGGAACGCACGGAAGCGGTGGCTTTTTTCGACGATATTTATCAGTCGTTCAAAGAGTTAGCAGAAAAGAAAAAGATAGAACTGCTGTTTGAATCCAACCTCCCGCAGCGCGAGATGCTGCTGGACAAAAACAAGTGGGACAAGATTGCCTACAACCTGCTGTCGAATGCGATGAAACACACGCCCGACAACGGCATTATCGTGGTGCGCCTGACTTTTTCGGAAGCCGACGACCGCTTCACGTTCAGCGTATCCGACAGCGGCGCGGGTGTTCCGAAAGACAAGCAAAACTCCCTGTTCGTCCGCTTTGCCCAATTGGACTCGTCGATTGGCGGCACCGGCGTGGGTTTGCATCTGACAGCCGAATTGGCGGCGGTGCACAAAGGAAAAGCCGAATACACGCCGTCTGAATTGGATGGTGCCTGTTTCAGCGTATCTATTCCCTTGTCGGATGGCAATTATACCACAGAGGAAGTGATTACAGGCACTCACTCGTTGTCTGATGCCGCCGATGCTTTAGATATGGCATCCGCAGAGGCAGGGCACGCTCTGCCCCGGCAATCCCCTGACAGGCAATATCAGGATTACAAACTGCTGATTATTGAAGACGACGACGAAGTGCGCGAATTTGTAGCGCAGCAACTCGATGAATATTTCTCCACCACAACGGCAAAAGACGGCACAGAGGGCTTGGAAAAGGCACGCAACGAACAGCCCAACCTCATTGTCTGCGATGTGATGATGCCGGGAATTGATGGTTTTGAAGTAACCCGTCGCCTGAAAGAAGACTTCCTGACCAGCCACATCCCCATCATCCTGCTGACCGCCCACTCGTCGGAAGAGCACCAGTTAGAAGGCATCCAAGCCGGTGCAGATGCCTACATCACCAAGCCGTTCAGTGCCAAATTCCTGCTGGCAAGGATTGTGAAATTGATTGAACAGCGCGAAAAACTGCAACGAAAATTTGCCCAGGAACCCGGCGCGCCCCCCGTCCATCTAATCAACTTCACCGACAGAGACAAGGAGTTTCTCGACAAAATGCACGTGCTGATTGAAAAAAACATGGAAAACATCAACTTCTCGATGGACACCTTCGCACAAACCATAGGCATGGGACGCACCAACTTCTACAAAAAAGTGAAAGGCATCACCGGACATTCGCCCAACGAATACGTCCGCATCCTAAGGCTGAAAAAAGCAGCAGAACTGCTGGCGAGCAGCAATCTGAACGTGTCCGAAGTGGCATACAAAGTGGGCTTCGACGACCCGTTCTATTTCAGCAAAAGCTTCAAGGCGCAGTTTGGGAAAACGCCTTCGGCGTTTCAGAAAGGCGGGTGAAATTGGTATGTCATGACCATACTGAGTCAACTTGCAAAAATCAGCATCAATTTACTGAAAAATCCGTACCTTTGCAGGCAGAAAGCATTAACAAATTGGATAATAAATAAAGGCGAATAATATGGCAAAAGATTTAATAATCTCGGAAATAGAACGGCAAAACGTTTTAAACAACAATATTGCAATAAAAGCCATTCAAGAAAAATTGAATGTGCCCGCGATGTTGTTTAATGGACAATATTGTTTTACCAAACAAATGGTAGCCGATTTTTACGAAGTAGATGAAAAGACGATTAAGAGATATTTGAAAAGTCACGAACAAGAATTAAAGGACAACGGATATTTTTTATGTATGGGTAAACAATTGAAAGAGTTAAAGTTACAATATGTGAGGGACATTAATGTCCCTCACAAGGCACGTTATTTAGGTCTGTTTAATTTTCGTTCTTTTCTTAATATTGGCATGTTACTTTCCGAAAGTGAAAAAGCACAACAAGTACGCAGTTTGATGCTTGATATTGCTATTGCAAGCATTAACGAGCGAACAGGTGGCGGCACCAAATACATTAACCGCAGAGACATTGATTACGTACCAAGTGCCATAGCCGAAATCAATTATCGAAAAACGCTCACTTCGGCAATTAATAAATGTGTGGACGGACATCCAACAATGAAATATGCCAGCATAACGGATTCTATATACAAAGCAATATTCAGAGAGAATGCCAAAGAATATAAAGAAATTCTCAAATTAAAAGAGAATGATAAAGTGAGCGATACTATGTATGCTGAAGTGCTTTTGCTTATTGCCTCTTTTGAGAATGGCGTTGGATATGAGATGGAGAAACAATATAAAGAAAATGGGTGTCAATTGCTTTCATTGCAAGACGTTAATGATATTATTGCCAAATTTGCCAATCATCCTTTTCAGCAACCGCTATTGAACGATGCCCGAGCAAAAATGGCATCGCGTGATTTAGGATTTAGAGATGCGTATCATGGTAATATCGCTGAATATTTGCGTGCTGTAACTCCGGAAGAGTATGAGCGATTTATCGGGGATAAATCTATTGACTTTGACTCGATATTAGAGGGAAACCAAGAGGTTCTTAAACGCTTAAAACAAGCAGAAGATGAATGATGAAATTAAATATATCTCTTTTGACGAAGTATTAATGGTTTACAACAAAACCATTAAGGCAAGCGGCGGCGGATTTTCCGGCATTAGAGACCAAGGAGGTATTGAGAGCGTTATTGGTTTTATACAGAACGATTTGTACTACCCTGATTTTGTAGCAAAACTTTCTTATTTAGTCTTTCGCTTCTGTTCCGGTCATTTTTTCAATGATGGAAATAAGCGGATTGCATTAACGCTCGGTGTCTATTTCTTACATAAAAATGGGCATTATTGGGCTGCCGTGCAATTTATGCAACGCTTGGAAGCCATTATTTATCACATAGCAGCTTCACATATTGATGATGACTTATTACTTAGAATTATGTTTTACATTGTCGAGTGTAAAGATTTCGATGAAGAAGTAAAAATAGATATTGCAAAAGCTATGCAAAAAGGGGAGTGGGATTATTTGGCATTCTGATTACATAGCACCCCTCCGCGTGAAATCTCTATATTGCAAGGGGGTCGAGTTCGTCTTTTTCCGAAAAGCGGTGCAAAAATAGTCGGCGTTTTCAAATCCCACGTCGTAGGCTATTTCTTTGATGGGTTTTGAGGTGTTGGTCAATAGTTCTTTGCTCTTTTGCAGCCGCAATTCTTGCAGATATTGCGACGGGGAAAAACCCGTGTATTGCCTGAAAATCCGCCTGAACCATGAATAACTCATGTTTACTTGCCGGGCAACATTTTCTAATTTTATATCGTTCATATAAAAGTCAAGCATGATGATTTTGGCTTTATTTATTTGATTCACTACCTGTAGATTTTCAAATGTATTCAGCCTGTTTTTGGCATACGTCAGCCCAAGTAAGTAATTGACAATCCCTGCAAGCATCTGTTGAAAGCCCGTTTCCTGCGCTTTTGCCACCTCAATGGCATGTTTATACATCGACACAATTTCGTCGCTCAGTCCGGCATCGAAAATCGGTTTGGTTTTGTTGAAAAAATTATTTTGAACACGATTATCCATATTGATGCCACTGAATCCAATCCAATATTCGTCCCACCCCGTATCCTGCGAAGGTCTGTAATTATGCCATTCGCCGGGGAAGAGCAGAAAAAAATCGCCGGCTTTAATTTCCGTTTCTTCACAACTCTTTGAAGTGAAAAATCCTTTCCCGCGCGAAATGTATATCAATTGAAATTCGTCCAAAAGTCGCCCGTCCTGCGGCGAAAACAAATAGCGGGTAGGATGATTTTGAGGCGGATACGGTGTGTGGGCTTCAGTGTGCTGAAACCCAACGGAATTAACGACTAACCCCCACAAAGCATCCTGCTCATTGGCAATCAAATATTTGATATGAATAGCCTCTTTCATGGTTCTCAAATTTGACCACAAAAGTAACTGTTTTAATCGAAATCACCAAAAAAAAAAGCAGCAGAGCCGAAATCGCTTCGCCTCTGCTGCACATTAGGTTTTTTTACCAATTAAAACTTCAAATTTTCATTAACTTCAATGCTTTTGTGCCAATGCGCACGATGTAGATGCCTTTCGGCAATTGGCTCACCGTGATATTTGCTTCAGAAGCATCCGCTTTGTGCTCGAGCACTGCGCGACCGCTTGCATCATAGAAACGTATCGTTTCGTTGCCTTGCAAGCCGGAGATTGTTACGACGTCGCGTACAGGGTTGGGATACAACTTCGCTGTTGCAACTTCTTCCACATCGTTGATGCCTGTTGCATCTTCCGGTGTTACAGCTTCAGAGGGAGCCGAGGTCACGTCATCGTTGTCGCTAAAGCTTACCGTCACCGTGAAGGTGTAGGGTGTGCCGTTTGTCAAGTCGGTTACTGTGATGGGGCTTCCATCCTCGTTGAAGGCTGTCTTAGTAGCGTCTTCAACACAAGTTGCCGTGTACTTGGTAGCTGTCTTGCCAGCGGGCACAACATCGAACGTTACCGTTACCTGAGCATCGCCTGCTTCAACCTTAGTGATGGTTGCCGTCGGTGTTTCCGAAGCCGTAGGTGTTACAGCTACAGAGGCATCCGAGGTCACGTCATCGTTGTCGTCAAAGCTTACCGTCACCTTGAAGGTGTATTCAGTGCCGTTGGTCAAGCCTTCCACTGTGATGGGGCTTCCATCCGTGTTGGAGGCTGTCTTGCCTTCAGGGGTTGACGTTGCCGTGTACTTGTTAGGTGTCTTGCCATCGGGCACAACATCGAACGTTACCTTTACCTGACCATCGCCCGGTTCAACAGTAGAGATGGTTGCCGTCGGGTTTGCCGGTGGCGGTGCCAGAATCGTTACCTCATTGGAAGCTACAGATATCAAACCCGTTCCATCGCCAAAGTTTACCTTTACCGTGAAGGTGGCGGTGCCGGGGGTCAAGCCGGTTACTTCGATTGGGCTTCCTGAGCCGGTTGTTCTCTTAGCAGGATCTTCAACACACTCTACCGTGTAACCGGTGATTGTCTTGGCTGGATAGCCCGGATCGGCGGCGTCGAACGTTACCGTTGCCTTAGCTATGCCTTGTGTGGCAACGATGTTGCTCGGTGGTGTCGCTGCCCTGTTTTCCTCTGCAGCAGGCGTTACTCTATAAGGTACTGTCCATGTAGCACTAGGACTCGGAAGACCATTTTGCGCTACTACCTCAACCTTATACTTCACACCATTGGTTGCCGATACTGTGAAAGTGGTGGACGCCGTCGAGTCTGTAAGAGCAGGGCTCAGCGTTTGGGGATACGTCGAAGTCGCTCCTGCAACGGAGTCTGTCAAGATCACCTTGTAACTGGAAATTGGAGACTGGTTGGGATTTGCGATAACCGTCACCTTTATCTTTGAGTCGCCGGCTTCAGCCGTAACAGCCTTTATAGTCGGAACATTGGCTACGTACAGATAGGCGGTTTCACCAAGTACCAGCTTGTAGTTTACACCCTGTCCTGTCAACGTGTCTCCTGAGAAATACTTCACCTCGATGGGATACTTACCCAGAATATTACTTGAGGGAACAGTGGTCACTGTATCTCCCGTAATACCTTTTATGGAATCATTATAAACAAGTCCGTCATAAGCAAGTCCATCGTACGTCAAGCGTTTGCCTGATGCCGCGTTGTATAAAAGGAGTGCGCGATTAATAGGTTGTCCTTGTAGCACCGTTGTGTCCTTAGCCGTAATAGTGAGGTCTTTCTTTTTCACTATAAGATCATAACTTGCTCTTGCTCCGGTATGAGGAACAGGGGTGTTGTTCGCTAATATTTCCGCCGTAATGGTTGTCTTGCCTGCGTTTTTAATCGTAACAAGACCGTCGCCCGTAACGGTGGCAACATTAGGACGGCTCGAAGCGTACGTAAGGGCACCAACGATGGTGCCTGTTGCTGGGTACCTGAATGTTCCGTCACCGTAAGTTGCCTCCTTAGTTATTCCATCAAAAGTGGCATCTCTGTCATCAAAACTGAGGGATTCAAATGCGTCACCCGTAACATTGATTGGCAATCTCGCCGTAATGGTATCATAGTTCTGCGTTGTGACCTTAACCAGAATCATTGCGTTGCCCGCACTTGATACCGTCCCTGACTTAATGGAATAGTTCAATGTGTGACCATCATCGATGTGGATGTGATTAGTAGCACCAGAGAAGATAACATCATTAGTACCAGCAGCACCAACATTGAAAGTATCAGGAGTCGCGAGGGCGAAGCTCTTTGTGCCTACATCGCCCGGAATCAGCTCGAGGCTATTCAAATCGAATGTCCTGTTGACATCAACGTTACCGGCTTGTACATTCAGAAACTGAGACGTAGCGGCCAAGCTGGAGCTGGGCGCCTTCTTGATATCCCCTGTCACATCAGCGGGAAGTGTGGTGCGTAAGGTGTCTACTTCGCTCCCCGTTTCACCCGTTACAAAGGTGTAATTCTTTGCAACTGGAGTCGTACCAAGCGTAACGACGCCGGAAACAGATTTGCCTGTGCCCACGTTGGCGTCGCTATAAATCGCTTCAACGCTGTAATCAAGATTTCCTCCTCTTCCTTTAAGGGTGTCGCTGATTACCCCGGTTACCAACCCGACGAATCTCACGGTGTCCATAGACGCGGCGGTCGTGCCATCATAAGCTTTCGGCGTAACTTTGACACCGTTACTGTTAGTGTTAATGGTAATCTGTTTTCTCTTAATGGTGAAAGGAATGTCAATTATAGTCTGGTCATAATTTCCTATACCCTTAATCTGCAGGGTAGCAGGGGTAGTAGGGGTAGACGCATTTGTATTGTTGGAGTAGATAGTACCAGCACCAGCAGTGCTAACAGTGTCAAAATCAGTTTTAAAAACCAATTGTCTGTTGTCCCGTGAAGCATCTACGACCCTAGGTATAGCCAGATGTGGGCTGCCTTTGTATACATATGCATTAGGAAAATCAACCACAATTCCTGTAGCTGGAGTAGAAGTTCCACTACCGATGGCTTTCGGGATAATTTTGTAAGGCACGCTGGAGATGCTGGGTATATCCGAAGCAAGTAAATCGGTGGTCGTAGCCTTGTAATTAAGACCTGGCGCAATAGAAAACCTCACTTGGTACTCGCCAACGCTAATAGGGATTGAATCGGTGTTTCCGGTGGTGAAGCCGGCATACGTATTCACGATATCGCCAAGCCCTAACACGCCTGCGGCTGGCTGCGCATTAATGAGAGGCTTCAGATAGCCACTATAAATGGAATCAGCCGTCGGATATGTGAAATCCACAACGGCAGCTGTCGGGGCTGCTTTCTTAATTTCGTAAGTGCCCGGGAAATCAACCGTCCCTTCAAAGAAATTATTACCTTCAGCAAATACAGCCTTTACGGCGTACGTGCCGGCATGGGCAGGCACGGTGTCACCGGGGGTAGCAAAGACGGCGTCGGGGTTAGTGGCGACATACTTCACCCTGATTAAAGGGATAGGGTCTGCTAGCTTGTCAGTGTTTAATAACTCTGCCTTAACTGAGTCAGAGTTGTTTAAGTTAGGCTTAAGATCGGGAACACCAAGATTGGAAAAACCAGCTTGTGGGAAGCCAGTATACTCGATATTCGTAGCAAATGCGTAACTCGTCGGAACAAAATCGTTAATATCCGGGTTTTTTTTCAGAATTTTGTACTCGCCCAATTCAACCGTCTGGGCTTGGAAATTAATACCTGCTGCAGGAAACTCAACCTCTACGCCGTACGTGCCGGCACTATCAGGGTAAGTTGTGGAAGTGTAAGATGTGAGACGGACACCATCACTATTGGTATAATGGACCGTCGGTGCTGCGACACTGGCACCGTTGTCCAAGCCCGGCTTAAAAGCCGCGGTAATGGTGGTGGCGTTAACCTGAGCGACTCCATTATAAGTGTGGGGACCCGGAATTTGGATACCCGACGCCACCAAATGGTCCGCTGTCGGCTCGGCTTTGTTAATCGTGTACGAGCCTGTAGCGACACTGGTACCATAACCACCACCGTCGTCGACGACCTTAAATTCAACACGTCCGGCATTTGTTCCGGCACTGAGGGCGGGGGTGACGGTGGTGTTGTTGGCACTGGTGATTTCGACTTTGACGCCGCTCGTAATACGTGCACCAGTGTTAGTGTCATAAATTCCCAATTGAGCAATAGTCGGCTTCTTGTCCGTCCCGTCGTAGGTGGGACTGAAATCACTAGCGTCAACCGGTGATTGGATGCCATTAGTCGTCTGTGCAAACGCGGGCAGCATCAAAGACGCCAGCACTGCGGCAAAGATGAAACGCGAAAAGCGTTTCGCTTGATTGAGCACCTCGCGGGGTGCCCCTTGTAATTTCTGTTTCATTTTTTTAATTTTTTAATAAATAAATCTATACGTTCGCTTACTCTTTACAGGATTTTCGGCGTCCTCCTTTATGGGTGTATAGCGGCGAGGTGCCCTACAACGGCACTTTCGTATCTATACCGCCGCAAAGGTACGCATATTTTTTGAAACAAAAAAATATTTGAGCATTTTCTTGAAAAAAACTGTGTTGTTTTTCCAAAAAAACTTCTACACGCCATCGCGCCCCCCCCTCGCGCCTTGTGCCTCTCTCTCGGTTAGTGGAGGCAACGTGCCCTTTAGTGGGGACAACGTGCCCTTATTTTTTTCGGCACCCTCGTACCTTTGCAGCGAGAAATGTTGAGGAGTCGATTATTCACAAATTTTGTATTTTTGTGAGCTAATCGGGAAAGGGTAGAAAGATAGCGGCACCCAGATACGTTTTTTACGATATCGTTACTAA
>BNTT01000006.1 GCA_025996815.1 Bacteroidia bacterium | reverse complement strand
CGGTGACAACTCCCGATACTTCCCATGCTGTATCCACAGGCAAAAGTATCTTCTCTAATATCTGACTTCCCGTATATTTTTCCATGCCGCAAAATTACTACTTTCCACACAATTCCCAGTAGAACCTCTTTATTTATCTGTTTCATTTCTTTAATTCTTTTACATTTTGCTGTGCTATGGCAATGGATTTATTGAGTTTGTCAATAAACCATTGCTTTTCGGTCAATCTTTGCGACAGTGTCGCAAGAATTTGCTGCCCATAATCAGAGTATGTTTCGTATTGAATTTCAGCAACAATATAGTTGCCAGACCAATACAGATGGCTGACTGTGGTGTTTAGATACACCGCAACTTGCCTGCCTGTTTGCTCAATCAGTTGCTCTATTCCAAACAATAATTGTTCGCTGTTTTCTTTTATTTTTGCTATTTCCATAAATCTATTTACTGTTTCAACCGTTTTTCATGTGTATATAATTTTTAATTGTAATTAAGACTAAAACGGCTCTATCCTAAACGAATAGCGCAACGGCGTATTTTCCGGTATCATATACCCTTTCAGCGGAAGCGGTCCGCAACTCGCATTGCCAACGCCCTGCTGGATGCAGTCTAAACTCACATAGATTTCCGGTTGGCGGATATTGTCTAACTCATAGTCGTGGCTGGCATTCCACAAATCGCTGTCCGGGAAATGCAAGGCACTGAAACTCAGTTTGCCGCCGGTGGAAATTTTGATGCCCCGTCCGTTTGCATTCGTGAACGATACCCAACGAATGTCCTCCCTGTTGCCCATACTTTGCGCACGGACGTAATGCTCCGCCTCCATTTCTTTTACGGTAGCATTGTATTGCCCCACGAAGGCAGACGTTTTTCTGTCCAAATAATTTTCGTGAGGTCCTCTGCCATACCATTGGATATTTTCCAACTCTTGCGGCAACACCATTGCCAATCCGAGCCGCCTTACAATGGGTTCGTTTGCCGGTTTCTGAAAATCAGCCGTCACATCAATCATTCCATTGGAATAGATGGTATAGTTTACTGCATAAAGCATTTGAACCGGTTTTTCGTTGGCGTGTATCGTCACGTTCAACTTTGTTGTGAAGGTAATAAATTTCTTACCGGCATCGAGTTGATAGGTAAATTGCTCTTTTTCATACGATGTCGGGAAAAAAGAAACATCGGTATATCGGTCGTTGTTGATACCGCGATACCAATTCAGCATCAAGCCGTTAGCATCGTGAATCATTTCTTTGCCTGCATATTGCAGGGACACGATGGCGGCACGTTCCGCACTGACAATCGCTTTGAAGTCTTTGCCCGTAACCTGTATATTATTGCCCTGCGTTTCGTATGTAATGTCGGGCAAAGCAGCGAAGTTGATTTCAGGAACGGGCACCATTCCCGTCAATGCAAATTGCTCCGAAGCAACCGTATGACCCGATTTAGCCCACGGTGTTTCTTGCGCCAAAGAGAAATAAACATTCAGGTGATACTCACTTTGAGCACTTAGTTTTTCCGTAAAAGGAACGGTGATGATTGTTTTCTCTTTGGGATTTAACCGGACAGGGGCTATCTTGCCGGACTCCACTTTCACGCCATCTTTCACGATTTCCCAACTGATATTGAAGCGGTCAAGATTGAGAAAAGCATACCGGTTTTCGACTTCTACCCGATTGCTTTCTACGGCTTTCAGTTTGATGTATTGATACACTTTTTTGACCTCCAATAATTTTGCCGTTACACGGCGGTCGGGAGTGGTCAAGCCGTTACAGGCAAAGTCGCCGTCATTGGGCGCGTCGCCAAAATCCCCGCCATAAAGATATTGGTTTTTGGGACCTCCGTATTTGTTTATTCCCTGGTCAACCCAATCCCAGATGCAGCCGCCAATCATTCGTTGTGATTTATTTTCAATATAATCCCAATATTCCTGCAAGTTGCCCACCGCATTGCCCATCGCGTGTACGTATTCGCACAGGAAATAGGGCTTATCCGATGGCTGTTGGTCGAATTTACTCATCCCTTCAATGGAGGGATACATGTGCGAATCTATATCGGCAATCTTGTTTTTCCCCTCATAATGCACAGGGCGAGTGGGGTCAAGCGATTTCGCTTTTTTGTACATTGCATCGAAATTGGCTCCGTCGCCCCCTTCGTTTCCCAACGACCAAAAGATAACCGACGAATGATTTCTGTCGCGTTGCACTTCGCGCTCGATGCGGTCGACGTAAGCCGGAAGCCAACTCGGCATATCGCTGATGGAGTGCTCCCCGTGGTTTTCGAGGTCGGCTTCAGCCACCACATACAAGCCGAAATAATCATACATAGCGTACATTTTGGGACTGTTGGGATAGTGGCTCGTGCGCACGGTGTTGATATTGTGCCGTTTCATCAACAGAATGTCTTCGAGCATCGATTCCACAGGCACCGCTTTTCCGTATTGCGGATGTATATCGTGCCGATTCACGCCCTTGAAGAAAACGGGCTGATTGTTGATATAGACCCGTTTGTTCTTTATCTCTATCTTGCGAAAGCCAAATTTGGACGACATCGCCTCAGTTTCTTTGCCGTTTTGGTCTTCCAATGAAACGATAACCGTATATAAATCAGGCGTTTCGGCAGACCATAACAAAGGTTTAGCGACAGCCATTTGCAGCGCATATTCTTTTTCGCTGCCGCCGGTGAGCACTTCAAGCGGCTCGGAGAGCGTCGTCACCGTCCGTCCATCCGGCGCAAGCAATGTGATATTCAATTTGCCGGGCTGCGATGCTTTCCCATCCTGATTTTTTATCGCGGCATTGATTTTCAAGGTGGAAGCATCAAAGTTGTCGCCGACAAATTCAGCATTGAGCGTATAATCGCGCACGCGCAGTTTGGGCGTTGCATACAAATAAACATCGCGATGAATACCACTCAAACGGAACATATCCTGGTCTTCGATATAACTCGCATCTGTCCAGCGGAAAACCTGCGCGGCGATGGTATTATTCCCCTTTTGCACATATCGGGTGATATTAAATTCGGCATCGTTGTTGGCACCTTCGCTGTAACCGACTTTTTTGCCATTGAGCCAGACATAGATGCCGCTATACACGCCGTCGAAATGGAGAAAAATCTCCCGTCCATCCCAAGTTGGAGGAATAGTAAAGTCGCGGCGATAAGAACCCACCGGATTTGGTTCCGTTTCATTGGTATATCCTTTTTGAGGCAAAATAAAAGGCGGCTCATTCTTAAACGGATAGGCGATATTCGTATAAATGGGCGTGCCATAGCCCTGCATTTCCCAATTGGAGGGCACGGGGATTTCTTTCCACGCCGACACATCGTAATTCGTTTTGTAGAAATCGGCAGGACGCTCCGACGGTTGTTTCACCCAATGGAATTTCCAATTCCCGTTGAGGGACAGATAAAGTTCCGATGCCGGATATTCCCAGGGTGTGTCAAAACTCGCGTCTGCTTTGAGGCTTGCCGTCGAAGGGAAAGGATGACAGGTAACGTGCCCTTTTTCTTTGTTCACTGCAAAAATGGTTTCGTTTTCCCATTCATTTTTGCTTGGTTTGCGCACCACTTTTTTAGGTGCTTTCACCTTTGCAGGCACCAATTTCCACGTTTGACCGGCATTGGGCAGTTGCCATAGCGCGGCACCGACGGCTTCCGTTCCTTGAAAAGCCAACTCCATACGGCTGTTCCGCTGAGTAATAATATAGGCTCCGGTGGGTGTCTGCACCAACTTCCACTGCTGATTGGCATTATTGTTGGAGGCACTCCACTGAATGAGCGGGTTGCCCTCGCCGGCTGCTGTTCCGTCATTATCCAAACTCTTACCCAAAAACGGATTGGAAATCGTGTAATAACCATTCTCCAACAGTGTTATCTGCCAAAGTTGCCCCTCGTCTTTGGCTTTATCCTGCGCCAGAAACAAGCCGGCTTCGTTTTGCATACTTTGCCGGTTGTCAATCACCCAGCCGGCAGGACTGACTATTTTATACAATTCAGTCGATTTTATCTCCTGTGCCATGGCTTTTGTGCAAAGCAACAAGCCAAGAACAGGAAGAACTGATTTTACAGATATTTTTTTCATTTTATTATAAATTATTTATTCCCCAAAATCAACAACCACCCCTCTTTACTTTTGACCGGAATAAGCGCATCGGGTTTAAATGTCTGTTCCTCTTGGAAGTTTTTCACAAAAGGCACTTCCAATACCGCCTTCGACGGGTCAAGCCCCAACTTCGCCCAATCGAACGACAAACGTACTTGCCGGTCTTTGTCGTCAAAATTACCGATGCTTATCAGCGTTTTGCCTTCGCGGACGTAAGCCGTTGCCTTCACATTCGGGTGATTGGTCTTCACGGGGCAGGCTTCGTTCCAATAACCAAGCATTTCTGCCTTTTCTATTTCAAACGATTTCCAAACCTTCCATACGGGGACGGGCGAATGAGTATCGTCTGTCCACGAATGGCGGGCGGTCGTGCCATACACCATACCCAGATAACGGTTGCCGCCGTCCTGAAGCATTTCGCTCATCTGTCCGAACGGGATGCCGGAAAAGGTCGCAAACCATTCGTCCGGCATCATTTGGTTGTAACGAAAACTTTCTCCAAACCAAAGCCTGTCCACATACGGGAAAAAGTCGGTGTATTGATTTGCCGGTCCAATGGAATAACCGGTATTGGAATGGAGGTCGATAAGTGCTCCCTGACGGTATTGTGCCATGATTTTACGCATCCGCTTCATCACCTCGCGGTCGAACGAAACATCGTCCATATAGATGCCGTCTATTTCATAATTCTCAAACATCCAGCGCAATCCTTCCAGATAATAGTTAATCCAGCGGGAAAATCCGGTGAGGACAAGTGCTGCATCGGGATTTTGACCGGGCAGTTCGGTGTACCAGGCAGGTTTGTAATCATCTATCAGATGTTCACAATTCCAAGGCGTTCCGTAGCCGACCCCGGCAGTAAATATCTCGTGGTTCAGACTTTTCAAAGCATAGACCTCAACCGTATGCGTGGTTTGTTCCCGAATGGTGTAATAGAGTTTCACTTTCCGGTCGGCGGCGTGTTGTTCCCGTATATATTCCTTCAGCGGCTCTCTCACAATATACGGATAATTGATAACCGGATTCAAGGTCTGGGCATGGTGTATATTGGCAATATTGGCGCCTTCCCCGGCTGCTTTGGCAAAACCTTCGGGAGTGGAGTGATAATATCTTTCCGAGAAATGTTTTGCCGGATCGACGGGTTTCACCGGCGTCACCAACAAGGCAAATTCAAAATCCAAAGGCGTGCTCGAAATCACATGGCTTCCGGTAGAGGCAACCACCGTTGCCGACCCGCCGGGAGCACCGCTGACGGATATGCGCCCCCGCCCGGCATTTTCCCACACGGCAGGAGGAGCAGGTTTATAATCGTTAATCAAGGGTCCATGATAACTTCCACCCCTAAATTCCACATGCAATCCAGCCAAAGCACCTCCCGTCCAGTAACTATCCCAATGTCCTTTCCAGTCCCATGTATAATTTGCCGGACGATACCCACCTTTAAAACCTGTTCCCATAAAATATTCCGAAGCAGATGGGGTATAGCCGGTGATTAACGAGATGTCTTTAACCGGTATTTTCTTGTCTGCCGATAATTTGACATGGTAGCGGAGATAGCCGTCGTATTCCATAGATGCTTCACAGTCAAATTTCAGACCGTCCCGGATTGTCGAAGCATTCCACCGGATAAGTCCGTCGGCTTTTTTCTCCATCGTCACATTGTCTGCCGTAAACGGGATTTTCCCGTTTGCGGTACTCACCACAAATTCCATCGGCTTTTCAAGTATATGAAGTCCGTTAATTTCTATGGATTGGGGCAGCCCATTAGTGTTTACAAGGACGGTCTTGCCGGTAGCGGTAACAGTACGACCGTCGAACGACATTTTTTGATAGGGTGCTACGGGTAAATCGTCCATGCCGATAGTCGAGTTGAGCCACCGGAGCCGCGCATGACGCCATAAATCGCCGTCGCCCTTATCGGCAAGCAATTTTTTGCCAACATGAATCACTACATCCACCACTTGCGGCTTTGCATTTTCTGCCGAAACAGTAACCGTTCCCTTATATTCTCCACCCTGAATATTTTCAGGGATTTGCAATCCGCACCACAAGGCTTGGACATTGTCTTGGGGAACATTCACCGTAAACTGAACAGGTTTGCCGTCCCAATTGGTGCCTCCCAAATTAAAACAAGTGATTTCTTCCGCCGAAAGCACACTCTTTCCCGAACTGTGCGTGAAATTGCCGAATTGCAGATTAACCTTCTCCAATTTCTTCTGCGATGCCCACAAGCCAATTTGCCAAGTGTAATATTCGTTGGGGAGTGCATATCCTTCAAAGGCAAGGGCTTTCAATCCTGTGTTATACGCCTTGCTCGCCCAACGTGCCGGAATCGTTGTCAGCCGGATGGGAAAAGCGCGGTCTTCGGGAAATACTACAAAATCGCCGGGATGTTGCTCTTTAAGCGTTTGTATTTCTTTTCCGGTGGCGATGAGTCCCATCGGGGTAAAGAAATCAAATCGCGACCTTGATTCAATCCGTTCTACTTTCGCTTCCGGCAGTGCTGTTCCTTGCGCTTTCACGCCTTTTTCCCATTCGGAATCGGTTGCATATTCCGCCGGTAAATAATCATTCCACGGTTTTCCATAGCGGGCATCATCATATCCGGTTCGGAATTTATAGGGCAGATAATAAATATAATAGTTTCCCGCACCGGCTTCCGGTTGAAAGGCAATCACGCCCTTTTCCGACGAAAATTCAAGCAGGCTCACATTTTTAACTTCTTCACCGGAAGCAGCATTTTTCACCACCACCCGCTTGGTTTCCTGACGCATATCCGAACGTCGCCACGGCAAGGTCGCAACAACGGCGTTTTGCTTCGCATCCGTCACCAAAACCACCGCCCGATGATTGCCCACACTATCCACATTCCACGAACTGTCGGCAACAACAAACGGAACACCATCAGGCGAAAAATCCTGATACTGACTTTCACCATCAGGCGAAACTAATCCCGTACAGCCACATGCTATACAACTAATTATAAACAATACTAATTTCACAGATATTTTATTCATTTTATCATAATTTATAATGATTATTCGCAAAGGTAGGCATTATTTACACACCCACAGCACGCATTTCGGCATATTTAAGAACATTTAACATAGTTTGACGTAAAAACGGAAAGAAATATGAAGATTGCTTAAAAAAATTGCCTACCTTTGCCGTCCGATATTTGCTCGAAGAGTGAGCGAATACGAGTGGCAACTCTTTAATATATAGGAGATTATGAGAAAATAGATGCGGTAATACGCACATTTTAAGAGAAAAAACGTTTAGCTTATTATTCTGGTTACATGGAATCTGAACAATTTCGAAAACAACCAAGGGTGGGAGTGATGACGTTCGCGCTTTGCGGCGTGGACAATTCATTTTTGTTTGGTTGTTAGGTAGTTCAGAACCTCATGTAACGGATAGAAATCTTAGAGTTTTGTCCGCGTTTTTTTATGTGCGTATTTGTGAGGAAGGACACAGTTGCCCAACAACTGATTAAAAGGGGGCAAGACACCTACGAAGCCTTTTTAGAGTAGGAATTAGTTTATTATTTTAATTGTCCGTCTAAGGAACGGACGTAAAACAAAAAAGATGAAAAAGTTCAAAAATGTGTTTTTGCTGGCAGCGATGGCTGTTTCAGCGGTGTGTGTTACTTCTTGCGGTGATGATGATGAACCCGCAGGCGGTGGTAGTGGTTTTAACGGTGTGATTCATGCGGTCCTTGCCAGCACCACCAACGCCGACAAGCAGGAGTTGGGTGAGGTAAAGGTTGTTGTGAATGATTATACTGATCAGGAGAATAATTCTGCTCAGAATAATATAAAGAGCTACGAACTTGCGCATGGAGAATACGCCAATGGCGGTTTTACGCTCACTTTGCCCAACCCAGTACCCAATGAATGCCTTTTACCTTATGGCTATGTCTATGCCTATAACCGCGACTCTCGCAAGTACGAGTTACAGAAATCCTATGAGACGGAAAGTTTGGGCGAAGCAAGCGATGATGAGGCCAAATATCTACTTCTTACAGGAGCGAGTTTTGTTCCGTATAATAAAAATGGAGTGAATATAGGAGGTTATGTAGGAGGTTATGAATTTGATGCTCCAGTCGGTTTTCTGTATGTCAATAGAGATGTCGATATTACATTTCCTGCGGCAGCAGTGGAGGGGTTGCAACTGAAAAAAGGATGGAATATAGTCGAGTATGGATATGGCTATATTACTACAATTCGTCCAAGTACTGATATTGAAAGATGGTTTTTCTCCGAAATTAGGTAATAAAAAAGAGGGGACTGCGTCTGTGCGATGCAGAATCGTTGATGGTTCGACGACAGATGTTAAGCACAGCACAGTTTCCTCCCTTTTTTGTATATATTATTGTTTGCAAAATCAAAAATCAGCAGATTTCAAAACCTCATTTTTACCTAATTTAAACAACAAAACGACCTCAGTAGCAAATGATTACATCCACAAAACCGACCTCATTACCTCATTTATTTGTTTTCTTGCGAATGGTTTGTTGATAAAATTTGACATACCCTTCATATTCTTGCTCAAAAGTTTCTTTTGTGGCGTGGTGCTAAATGTACATGTTCGGGATTGGCGTAAATCGAATACATTTTGCAGCCGTTGTTATTCACAATTCCCGTAATATATTTTTCAATTCTATCGCGGAATTTTTCCAAAATGATTGGCATTCTGTTCAATGTTGTAAAAACAAAATGCGTGTAAAGATTATTGTATTCTACTTTCATTTTTAATGAGGTAATGAGGTTGGGGGTTATATGTTATCTATTTGCTACTGAGGTTGTTCTGTTGTTTAAATTAGGTAAAAATGAGGTTGTTCCCAAAATGTTAGCAAGCACTGACACCATAATTTCATTGAACTCGGGATGGATATACCGGAATACTTTTACCGGAGCATCCGAATCGGTGAATACTCCTTTCAAAACCGGACTGTTTCGACCTTTTGCAAATCCGAATTGTTCGGACGTTGACTCTTCTGCTGCGGTGGATGTGAGGCGCACGTTTTTGTATTCATATACAGCCACTTCCTTGTCTGCGATGCCCAATGTTTTTGCTTTTTCGGGTGGGCAGGCAATATAACGGTTGTTGTGGGCATAAATTTTCCATCCGGCAGCGTGCAAAAAAGGAGCGGTGCACCACATACTGCGGGGCGTTTCCGGAAGACTTTCGGGCGAACGATTCAAGTATTGAAGTGGCTCTTCCTGTGATTTGCTTAATGCGTAAGTGAAGAAATTTTTCACTTTATTGGAAGTGTTTTTCAGTAATTCTGCCTGATTGGGAACAACAAAGTATGTGTTGAATGCCTGCGTGCTATTTTCTGCCACTTCTTGTGGCGTGGCTGTTCGCTCTTCTTTGGAAAAACAGGGCGACCAATAAATGGGAAGTCCGCTATTCATCAAACAGACGTAAGCCTGCGGGTCTACAAACACATTCCATTCCACTTGGATGCCATCGGGACCATTTCCTGCATTGACATACACGGCAGCCACTTTTTGCTTTAATAATTCCGGCTCACGATTGTAGGCAGCGGCAAAATCCCGACAACTTCCTATCAAAAACAGCGTTACTTTTTCATCGGCTTCGCGCAGGGTTTTCAACACCAACTCAACCCCTTTCTGATATTCTTGCGGCTGATTTTCCCCTTTATCGTCCGGCGAAGCCAAAGCGTCGCGCAATCCTACGGCGTAAGGCGGAAGCGGTTTCGTGGCGATAGCCGCCATCTGGCGAAGCGGCGCAAGTCCATATTCGTCCGGATTTCGCCCCGGAATGGAGAGGTCAAAGATGTGCGCTTTCACCTCAAACGCATCCAGCGCATTGAGCATCGCCAAATCATAATGGTCGTCAGGGTCGCCGTGCGGATGATAGAGGTCGGACGAATAGATGAGAGGGATGCGTTTCGTTTTCTGCCCGTTCACCGGTTCGTGCATCATCAAATCCTCAATAACCTTTGTCAGTTCATCCACCGGCATTTTCCACGTCAGGTATTCGTGTTTCCCGTTAGGGTCGTCCTGCCACGAGTTGGAGCCGTCTTCTTCAAATTTAATTTGCCCCTTCACCGTGTTGAAATATGGAGCAACGCCGCGTACAGCAACGAGTACGGCTGTTTGGTCCCAACTTTCGCGCCCGCGTGGTTGGTGCTCGCCGCATATCGTATATACCTCTTTTGCCGGCGTATTTTGTATGCCGGATTCTCTCAAACGCTTGCCGGTAACTATTTCATTGCCTGTTTCCCAGCCGCTGAAAATAATGGGAGGTGTCCACTGCTCAAACACAATGGCAGACGACGGCGCATCCCACGAAGCATTGCTTTCACGACCTTCGGGAAAAGTGCCCGCCATAGCCACCAAGCGTTTTACTTTCTTTGCCACCAATTGTTTGCCGTCCAAAGGGCTGTACTTATCGGGAGGCGATTGCAGCAAATTGCTAATATTGGTCAATGCGCCAACCGTTACCACCACCACGGAAGTGTCCGGTTCGCCGGCAAGGATGCGGCGATAGACCTCAACAGCATCAGGCACATCATCTATGGTGCGCACGCGGTGCGGAAAATGCGTGTCCAATGCCGCCAGCCATTTTGCAGCAGTGCCTTCACAATCATTACTCATTCCATTGATTGGTCGTCCCAGCGGCAAGTCGGGGCGACCATAATAATGATTAATCACATCCGTGCCAATGTTCTGCCCCAATGATTGAAGACACACAAGGGTAGCCAATATTCGCGCTTCGCCGCTATCAGCCAGCGCGTGCAGCATCGTCAAAGCACCCACATCATCATAATCGCATCCCATATCGGTATCGAAGATGACCGAAACGGTTGTGGACGGAGTGGGAGTTTCTGCCTGTTTGCAAGAATAAACAATCAGCGATAAAATCGCAACAAATAATAAGATTTCTTTTTTCATTTGTTTATAATTTTTAAACTATCCGTTTTATAATTGACCAATAATTGATTATTATTTGACTAATCCTGCTATTAATCAACAATTTAAATACTTTTCGTTGCCCACAGTCGCTACCAACTATTGAGTTGGGATTTTTTTGCAACTGCTTATTTTCTTTTTCTAACTCAGCTATTCTTGCTTGTAATTGTTTTAATTTATCCTTCACATCAATATCTGTTCTTATATAAATTTCGTCTTTATGAGCCATAAATGGTTCATACAATTTATGGTAAGCCTTCCCAATAGCCCCTGTAAATAAGACAAGTTTGATTTTCAAAGATCCAGAATGCAAAATATGGTCTTTTGATATTCCAGGGTATGGGTCTATGTAATAAACTCGATTAATTCCTAATTGATACGCTTTTTTTGAGCATAATTCACATGGGCTCGCAGTTGTAAATAGATAGCCGCCTTCTATTCCTTGTCCTCCATATTTAGTTAATTGAAGCATTGCATTTTCTTCGGCATGAAGCGACCTTGTATGAACTTGATTTTTGCCCTCTTTTATGGAATTTTGAATATCTTTAAAGCAATATGCGCAATGTAATCCTTCAAGACTATTTATTTTTGTACTGTCTTGAAAATCAAAATATTTCTTTAATTCTTTTAGAAAAGTATCATCTGTTCTCTCATAATAACTATACACTCCTTCTGTTTCTTTACTATCAAAGAAATCGTGTGCATTTCGCAACAAACAAGGAGTTTGTTTTTCTGGAGTATTATTCCATCCAATTGATTTTATCGAATAATTTTTGTCTGTTATTACCGCACCAACTTGACGAGATATGCATCCAGAATTGTATTTTGCCGTATATGCGATTTGCATACAGCGTTCTTGGGAACTTGGAGTAACAAGTCCAGGGTGTAACATTAAACTATAAAAAATGACTATTTGCTGTGTTATTGTAAATGGATATGTTTTAGTCTCTTCCAGAAATGACAAATGCAAATCTGACATTTGGATACATTGCTGAACATTTTGTTTGAAAAAGTCTTTGCGATTATTTTTGTCTCCATATTCAATATTATCCAAGTCAACTATCTCTTTATAATTATCCCCATATTCTTTTTTTAATTTTTTTTCTCTAATATCCTCATCTGGATTTACTGCTAAAGAATAAAAAGCAGAATATCTTTCTCTAAAATATATTATTTCAAAGGGATTTCTAAATGAATCTATTATGACTCTGCATGGTTCATTTTTTTTCTGTTTTTTATATCCTTTAATAATTTTATTAATATCTTCTGCAATTGTATAAATTCCACCTAAATCAGGTTGAGGAGGGCAAGAAAAACAACCTCCTTTTCTTATTTGGTTACAAAATGTATGTAAGATTATTATTCTATTTCTTTCTGACTCACATTTTAATGAATTCTGAAAGGTTGTGTGAAAAGTATTAAATTTTGTAGATTGAAAGAAATTGAATATATTTTTGTTCTCTAAGTTCTTATCTTCGTTCTCTAAGTTCTTAATATCTGTAAATGTTGTGTTTGCTTTTAAAGAATTTATTTTTATCCGTTCTTGTTTAAAATCTAAGTTGGGGAATCGTTCATCGAAATCTATTTTTGCATTCTCAAACAATTGGTCAAAATTTTCTAATTTTTCTTTATACGCAATCCAACTTAACACTTTACTATATTTTAAAATATAGAAAGGCTCCCATTTCTGTTTTAAAAAATCATAGCAAATTTTATATTTTCTCTTATCATTAGAATTTGGATTTTCTAAATCCGTATAATTGTTGTCAAATTCTGTTTTGGGGACAGAGAACCACTTAGAAACAGTACTACACCCAGCACCCGTTCTTCCTGTCAATCCTATGATAATAAATTCTTCTCTATTCTGATATAACTGTGTCAATTTCATTATATTATGTTTTAAATATTGTACTAACGATTTTTTATCTTATTCATTTCTTGTGAAAATTTAACATTAATGTCAAATCGCACAAAACTGTTGAACCATGCCGACCGTTCTCTGTTATACGTTGGCGAAATTTGTGCAACCGCAGTCTCTACCCCTCGTGTACAGAAAACTTGCCAATCGCACATCAGCAAATGACCACTAAAGAATAAATGGGCTACACTCTTTTTAATCTCAGTGTAACAGAATTCTATTTTTGATACGCTTTGATACGAATAGATACGTTTATGATACGGTGGCAAATTCATTCGTATGTTATTTCACTGTCTGAAACGGCGAAGCCGGCAACCCCGCACCATTATACAAATTGCACACCGGATTGTCTCCCCAGGCATAGCGCACGGCTACGGGGAACTTCACTTTGGGTGAAGACACCACCACCTCGTTGCCTGCAATCACGGCATCTGCCCAATAATATTTGTGGTCGGGTCCCGCAATCGCGAAGCCGGTGAGTTTGGCGTTGCCTTTGCTTTTCAAGCCCTGATTGGTGTGGCTAAATTTTATCCGAATCGTGCTTCCTTCGATGCTGTGCGACTGATAAATCGGACCGGAGAAGACTACATCTTGCTTGTAGGTATTGGCACGAGCGGCAAGTGCCAGGCGCAAGCCCACGTCCTGTTTATTCTTGGGGTGAATATCAGATGCTTCACCTATGTCTATGGTAACTGCCATGCCGGTATTGTCTAAGGTCAGCGTATGCAACTGTGCGTCGCGCAATTCCGCCCATGCCGATTCTTCCGGTAGCCGTTTTTCGTCCATAAAGTTTGCCAGTTGCACGAAATAGAAAGCCAGATTTGGTCCGAACGACTTGCGCCAGTCCTGTATCAGCAGCGGGAAAAGTGTCCGGTACTGTTCTGCCCGTTCTACATTGGCTTCTCCTTGATACCAAATTGCTCCCTGCACGGTATATGGAAGCAAGGGATGTATCATCGCATTGTAGAGTAAAGTTGGGCGATTAGGATTTCCTACCACCGAAGCGGGTTGCGGCTTCATGTCTTTCTTATTCACGGCGACTTTGTATTTCCATTCACCTGCCAAAGCCATCGCCTCTTTTTTGTTTGCGGCAACGTCTAACGACAGGGCGGAAGGTTCACTCCAGAAGCCGCCCTCGCCTCCCGTGTCCGTTACACGAACAGTGATGGTTGCCTTGCCCGTTTTCACTTGCTTGGCGGGTATCCTGTAACTGCGATTGGCATTATATCCCCTCGTTTCGCCAATCTTCACGCCATCAAAATAAGTGATGTCGTCATCGTCAACCATTCCTAAATTGAGCACTAATTCTTTGCCCGCCCAAGCAGCCGGAATGTTCACGGACTTGCGGAACCAGACAATCCCGTCAAATTCCTCCAATCCTTTTTCTTCCCACACGCCGGGGAGAGGCATTGTTTGCCAATCGCCATCATTGAACGTTGCGTTTTCCCAGCGATTCACACTGCCGGCATCGAGTTTGAAGGTGGCTTCTTGCCATACTTTCAGGTCCTGCTCGTATTTCTTCTGCAATTCTTCCTCCGAACGGGAAGCAAGCTCCTCCACCTTTGGGCGGAAATCGGGCATCTCGCTCAAAGATTCGCCACTCGTCCATGCCTCTGCAATCGTGCCGCCCCACGAAGTGTTTATCAAGCCGATGGGCACATTCAAGTTTTTGTATAAGTTGCGACCAAAGAAGTACGCCACAGACGAAAACTCGCTTACAGTAGCCGGAGAGCAGACTTGCCAGCCGGCATCCGTACCTTTCAAATCATCCAAGGGTTGGGTACTCGTGTTCTTCTCCACCTGTAACAGCCGTATCTGCGGATAATCGGCAGCGGCAATCTCCTGTTCATAATTATTCACCTTGCCCCAGCCTGCCAGCGGCATTTCCATATTCGACTGTCCGGAGCATACCCACACTTCGCCAATGAGTATATTCTTGAGCGTGAGGGCTTTCCCGTCGGAAATCGTAATCGTGTAAGGCGTGCTGCTTCCCGCGGGCGTTTGCACATCCACGCGCCATTTGCCGGTTTGGTCGGCGCGCACCTTACAGGTTTGCTTGTCCCAAGACGTAGTGATTGTTACCTCTTGATTCGGCGTAGCCTTGCCCCAAATGGGAACTTGACTTTGCTGCTGCAAAACAAGATTGTCGGTAAATACTTTCGGCATCGTAACACGCGCCGCCAAAGGGCTTATGCCCGCCAACAGGCACAAAGCAATAAAAAGAATTTTAGCATTAGGAGTTTTCATCGTCATTTATTTTTCGTTTATAAAAATTAATCCATCTAAGGGTGTTTCCCGCATCGTCCTGCTCAAAACGCCTGCTTCCAAACTGTTTGCCGGAGCGGCGGCAATATAGCGCAGTTTAAAGTCGTGAAAACCCGCTTCCAACGGCACGTAGCCATTGATGCGTTTCATGGAGTGCGAGCCGTCGTTGTCCACTACTAACTTGCCGTCGATGAACAACTTGCTTCCATCGTCGGAGTTTGTGAAAAAATAATACACTGCCTTTTCCGGCACCTTGATACAGGCGCGGTATTCGTAAGCGAAATCCCTTTTATCCGTATCATCAATGCCGATGTTTTTCGTTGTGCCGCTTTCGAGCGGGGTGGCTTTATCCAACTCATCCACACTCTCGAATTTTCCTTCGTAATAGGTGTAATTAGCCCCCTGTATTGTCGGATTTACGGCGGCGGCGGGTAAGAAATTCAGCCCTGTTTCGTCCACCGGACTGATGCCTGACGGATAGAAATAGAGGTATTCGGTGCCTTCTTTGGTGCGTATCCACGTGTCGAATGTCCGTTGATTTTCGTGAAGTTCGATGATGCGGCTGCCAATCTTGTAATAGTTGGTGTTGCGCCCGTAAGCCAAGGCGATGCCGTATTCCAAGCCGATGAAATCGTTGGAGTGGTCGTGCCCGCAGAAAGTGCCCATCACGTCGCCCATCTCAACCATAGCGGCAAACATACCCGTGTTGAGCAGTCCCGGACAGGTCGGCTCGCCGTAATCGCCCACCGTGGTGGGTGCTTTTCGGGCAAGCACATTGTCATATTCCAGCAACGGGATGTGGAAAAACGCCAATGCCGGCAGTGGTTTGTTGCCGTTGGCAGCCGTAAAGTGCTTGCTTTGCTGGCGATACCACTCTATTTGGTCGTAATGAAACCAGTCGTAGTAGCTGTAACTTTCATAGGCTGAATAGTCGTTAGAATCCATACAATAAAGCACCGCAGCCGGCTTTTCGGAGGTAGACGACCGCACGGGCAAGGCATAAGTGCCCACGCCGTAAAGGTCTTTGGGACCCTTCTCGCCCACAAAATAGGGCGATGCCTCCAGCAGGTCGAATATCTCTTCGCGAGTGAGTTTAAACTCGGCATCGTGATTGCCGTTGACCACAGCGAAAGGCATTTTTTCATCTTCAAGGATGCTGATAAACTTCAGCCACGCCTCTTTTGTTTCCGGGTCGGTGATATTGTCGCCGGTAAAAACAGCCACGTCGGGCTTTTCCGTTTGCAGGACATAGCGGAGAGTTTCCTCAATCCGTCCATTGTTTTCACCGTTTCGCCAGTGCATATCGGCGAATTGGGCAATCTTGAAAGTGCCGTTTTCGTGGAATTTCAACTGCGGCTTTGCTGATGCAGCCGTCTTTGTCTGTTGCTGACAGGCTGTGAAGCCTGAAACGATGACAAGAAGCAGGGCAATAGCCCCACTTCTTGCTGTGAATTTACTTTTTTTCATAAATTTCATAAATATGCTGGATTTTGTTTCAACACTCCATTCGTCTTGTCAATTTGGTCCTGCGGAATAGGGAAGAAATAATGCTTCGGTCTTTGAAACGTACGTGGCTCATTGTTGGGCCCAAAGGTGGCAGTCAGAGCAACAATGTCCACGCCGCCAAATTTTTTTCTGTCCCAGCGACGTAAATCGAAAAAGCGACGACCTTCGGCTGCCAATTCCAAACGCCGTTCCAGAACAAGGTCGGCGGCGGTGTAGCCTGTTTTTGTGGGTGCCCCTACTCTATTCCTGACCGCATTTATTTCAACATCACCCGACTGACCCTTGCGTATTTTCGCTTCCGCTACCAACAAATAAACATCAGATGAACGCATCATAACTGCTACCGAACCTCTGTCGGTGTCAAAACTTTCACCATCATCCGAAAGCTCGAATTGCGAATTTTTCTTAAAATAGTTACAACCTGTAGGGTTATACATATCATCTGCGACAAAGATTTTGCTACCGCCACCATGAGCTGTCACCACCTCCCCGTCAGCCATTATGGTTGCCGCAAAACGCGGGTCGTCGGTTCCACCGCTCTTAAATGCATCAACAAGACTTTGGGTAGGAAAACACCATTCATAACCACCCCACGGTCTGGGTTGCCAAAAGTATCCAAATTCAAAACCGTAACCCTTACCATCACCGTTGTTTAGTTGAAACAGCACTTCCGTATTGATTTGAGCATTTCGCAACGTGAAGCACTCTCTGAAACCATCCACACCAGGCCTCATTGCGTAATCGGAATTTCCTACGATATGATTCCCTGCTTCAATGGCTTTGTCGAGGTAAGCATCTTTCCCGTCAAAGCAAGACCAGTGCATATACAACTGAGTGAGGTAGGCCCAAGCCGAGCCTTTATGCACCCGTCCACCTTCGGCAGCAGGCGTAGTAGCCGGAAGCAATGCAGCCGCTTGGAGCAAATCATATTCAATTTGTCCCAATACTTCGTCAATGGTATTTTTAGGCTTATTGTAGTTGTTTTTCTCCACATCCTCTACGGTCATGACCGGAATTTCGCCGTGCACTAAATAGAGCGACCAATGAGCAAAGGCACGCAAAAAGTATGCCTCACCCAGACAACGGTTTTGAATCTCTTCCGTAATCTGGTCGCGCGACATTTTTGCAACATTCAAGAGCACGAAATTGGCTCGCGAAACTACTTCGTATTTCACAGGCCACTGGCGGTTAGCCAAACCTGCGTTATCCGGTCTAATGGTAAAATACAATACCTGAGGGTCAATATCATCATGATCACTGTTTATGAAAACATCATCCGCACAACCCTCGTATTTTAGTTCATCACCACCGACAAAACCATCTTCTTCCAATATCCTTGCATATATTCCCGATACAGCGTTTATGGCATCCAGCTGGTTTGTGAAAAAATTATCTTCGGTAAACTTCCCCTTCGGCTCAGGCTCCAAAAAGTCGCTGCATCCTGCCAGTGAAAGGGCGATGCCCAATGGCAAACATATCATTATATTCTTTTTCATATCTATAATTTTTTTAAGTTTTACAATCAAAAATTAAGTGTTATTCCACCTGTAATTATTCGCGTGACAGGGTAGGGACCGGTATCAACACCGCGTCCCTGGTCAGCTTTTCCAATTTCAGGTGATAAACCGGAATAATTGGTGAGCACAAACAAATTCTGCCCGGTCACATAGACACGCAAACTGCCCAAGCCTATCGTATTCGTAATATTTTTGGGCAGGGTATAACCCAGTGTCAAGTTTCGCAACATCAAATAACTGCCACTCTCAACCCACAAATCGGAAACGCGGTAATTCTCATTCTGACTGGAGGTGCCGGAAACTAACATTCGCGGCAACGTGTTGCTCGTTCCTTCTCCGTGCCAGCGGTTCATTTGGTCGGCATACATATTGTAGGCGTAGTTACTGCTCAAACCGTCCATTCGGGTAGCGTTGTATATTTCAAATCCCGTATTGGCAGTAACGTTGAAAGAAAAATCAATCCCTTTATACCCAAGGTTGCCATTAAAACCAATGATAGCATCCGGATTGGGGTTGCCCAAGTTGGTACGGTCTTTGTCATCTATTTTCCCATCGTTGTTAATATCTACAAAACGCACATCGCCCGGTTCAATGGAGGCTTTCCGGTCATCGTTTCGCAAATACGGGTCATTATCTATTTGCTCCTGATTTTGATAGATGCCATTTGTTTTATGCCCATAATACGAACCCATCGGGTCGCCGGCAAACGTTCTGGCAATCATAAGCAGACCATTGCCAAACGTTTCACCGGCGATAAAGTTAGATTTATCCCATTCGCCTCCATACAATTTTGTTATCTTATTTTGCATAAAGGTAAGGTTAAGATTTGCGGAGTAGGTAAAATCCCCGGTTCTATCAGCGTACGAAAAGTCAAGTTCCACACCGTGATTATTTACTTCCCCGATATTGCTGGGAGGAATACCGACTCGTCCCATTGTTCCGACTACCAGAGTGGAAAGCAACATCCCTTCCGTATTTTTGTCGAAATAGGAAACAGTAAGGTTCAACCTGTTTTTAAGAAAACCGGCTTCCACGGCTAAATTCAACATATTGGTACGTTCCCATGTGATTGCTTTATTTCCCAAATGGTCTGGTCCTATACCGCTACTTACGGTCCCTCCAAAGTTATATTTAACGTCGTCTGCGCTTTTCGATAAGATGCCCAAATACTGGAAATCACTAATGGCTTGGTTGCCAAGACTTCCCCAGCCGCCGGTCAGTTTCAGGTTGCTCAAAAAGTCCACATCCTTCATAAACGCTTCTTCCGTAACCCGCCATCCGGCAGAGAAGGCAGGAAAGAAACCCCAGCGATTGCCTGTGTAAAACTTGGATGAACCGTCTGCACGACCGGTCACCGTGAGCAGATATTTATTGTCGTAAGAATAAAACGCGCGCCCAAACCACGAAGACAATGAACTCTTAGCTTTAAAGTTTCCTCCGGCAGCTACAACAGTTTGCCCATTATCCAATACGACTTGGTTTTCCGATTCATCGGCGAAACCTTTGCGTTCTCCACTAAAAGACTCTCCTTCTCCTTGTTCTGCCGAATAGCCACCCGATAGATTAACGGTATGTTGGTCAAACTCTTTGAACCAAGTAGCGTAGGTTTCACCGAGGAATCGATAGTTATCCTCGTAACTCCGTGTCAAACCTGCCTCCGCCCTCATAGTATGCTGATTTGCCCACGTCGTATAGAAAGTCAAAGATTTCTTAAAATCTGCATTGACACCATAATTCCCTTTAATAACTAAGCCCGGGAGAAGTTCCAAATCAATGGTAATAAACCCTTGCACTTTATGAGTGCTATTACTATGCCTGTCGCCGTTTAGAGTTTTTATAAGTGGATTATTGACATCACCAAGGTAAGCCTCATTACCTCCATTCAACTGGGAACTTCCAAAAGTGCCGTCGTCATACCTTATGGGTATGGCAGGGCTATAGCGCAGTGCATCTCGTACACCGCCTTCCTGCTCTTGTCCCCGTCCTCCGGAGTATTGAAAATTCTGCCCTATTTTTAGATATTTGTTTAGTTGATGGTCGGACGTTATAAGAACATTGTAACGCTCAGAAGAGGCAGGGCTAATCATTCCTTTATCTTTGTAATAGCCGAAACTGGTGTAGAAGGTGCTCTTTTCGCCTCCCCCTCTGATGGACAAATCAACGTTAGAGATTGTGCCGGTTCCAAAATAGGCATCCTGCCAATCGGTGCGCTGCGTGGCAAAATAAGGGTTATCCCAGAAAGCCTTGTAAGCAGCATCCGTACTCTTATTAATGGTGTATGCCTCTTGTCTGAGCATCGCCAATTGGGGGGCTTCTAATAAATCAATCTTCTTCGCCAGATTAGAAACACCGGTGTACGCATTTAGATTGATATTCATCTTCTCCGACTTCCGTCCCTTTTTGGTGGTAACCAAAACTACACCGTTAGCAGCACGGGTACCGTAAATCGCGGAAGCCGAAGCATCTTTCAGTATTTCAACGCTTTCTACATCGTTAGGATTTGCGAGCATCCCTCCGACAATTCCGTCAACGACCCATAAAGGGTCGGGTCCGTTGAAGGTGCCGGTTCCTCTAATACGCATGGCAGGCGATTCTCCCGGAGCACCGCTACTGGTTATAAAGTCCACACCGGACACTTTCCCAATCATGGCACCGCTAAGACCTCCTGTCGGCACGTTCTTTACATCGTCGCCTTTCACTTGCGAAATAGAACCTGTCAGGTCCCGCTTGCGCTGAACGCCATAGCCCACCACCACCACTTCGTCAAGGGTGCTGGCATCTTCCACCAAAGTTACATTAATACTCGTTCTGCCATCGACAGACACGTCTTGGGCTGTGTAACCCAAATACTCCACTGTGAGAGTAGCGTTTGGCGATACTCGGAGCGAGTATTTTCCGTCCATGTCGGTTGCTACACCGTTGCCCGGATTGCCTTTTTCTACTACACCGGCTCCAATGACCGGACCTGCCGCATCAGACACCACGCCTGTTACGGCGATTTTAACATCCTGTGGAGATTCAGCGTACATTCCTTGTACCCCCCCCCCTGCAAGGTGCATGGCTGCCACAAAAAGCAGCCGGGTTGCAAATTTTCTTAATTTGTGCTTCATAAAAAATAAGTATTAAAAGTTTAAAATAATTTTATTTGTGATTTTAAAGTTCTCTTATCCAAATGTTCCTAAAACTAATCGGCTCGCTGGGGTCGCCATGCGATTGCAGCAGGATGGGACCTGTTTCCCTGACCACCGTCCGCGGGAAGCCGATATATTCGGTCGTGCCTTGCAGAATGGTGCTGTTTTGCACCAACACGCCGTTGAAAAGCACTGTTACAATCGGCGGCGTGCGGTATCGCCCGTCTTTCGTGAAAGTGGGCGCGGTGAAAAGAATATCGTATTCGTTCCACTCGCCGGGCTTGCGGATGGGGTTTACCAATGGCGGCGATTGCTTGTAGAGGCTGCCTGCCGCACCATTGACGTAGGTTTCATTGCCATAAGTGTCCAAAATCTGCACCTCGTAGAGGTTGTGAAGATAGACACCGCTATTGCCCCTACCCTGCCCTTCGCCGCTGATATTCTTGGGAATAGACCACTCGACATGCAACTGGAAATCCCGATATTCCTTTTTGGTCTGAATATCCCCCTTCGATTTGTCGACGGTCACAATGCCATCGTGCACCCGCCAAGCGGCAGCCTTGCCGTCAGGACGTTGCCATTTCGACAGGTCTTTGCCGTCGAACAGCACCGTGGCATCCGAAGGCGCGGGGCGCAAGGCATCACTCGTGGCTTCGGCTATCGTCACCACCTCCGGTTGAGGCACCCAATACTCCGACATCCCCGCCTCCATCTCCATCTGCTTGGGATACTGCTTTTTACCGTCCTGCGCCTGCGCGCCAACACCAGAAACTGTTGCCAAAGCAACAATCCAACAACAACTATTCAATACGTGTTTCATAATATTTATATATTTAATTATTAATTTTGCAAATTATATAATTTCTGCAAAGGTACGAAAAAATTTAATATTTAGTATATATTTTTGGCACAGATTTATTTAAATTTATTTAAAATTATTTTAATTTATTTTCCAAACTCCTGTTTTGTCCGCCCCCTCGCGTTTTAGCATACCTTGTTCGCGCAGTTCCCTGATATTGCGCTCAACAGTTCTCTGAGTTTTGTTCAATAATGCCGCCAATTCCTTTGCCGATAAAGTTGGGTCGTTTTTCAAATAATTCAATATTTCTGATTTTACACCGACATCTGCACCGACATTTACACCGACATCATTCTGCAATATCTTGCCTTGACGACTTTTCAATGTATTAAAAATTTCTTGCAACATAAAATCCACAAAAATTCCGCTGGTTAATTCTTATGGCATTGCGTACTTCTTGGATTTCGCGAATGGCAACCACCGGTTTACCGTCCAAAATATCGGTAATCTGGCTTTCGGTCAGCGTATTGCCTTCTATTGCCAGCGAACCTTGAATGGTTTTTATGCGGTTGTTACGTAAACGCAAACCGTCTGCCTGTTCCATACGAATGGCATAACGCTCAATCTGCGCCGAAATTTCGGCGATTAGATTGATAGATTTTGTACTTATTTTAAACGGCGGTGTGTACAATTTTTTATGGAAATTTTATTAAATTTCTATTTTCTTTAACCGTTTGCCACTAAATCCCAATGGTTTCGCTATTAAAAACAAAATCAGGATAACGTATGCGACAGCATCCATCCACTAACTTATTCAACATTTATGCTCTATAACGTCTCGGGCGGCTTGGCACAGTGTCGAACTCACTGAACTCCCAAAATCGCACTGCCGTTTGAGCGGGCTACACCCGCCATTGCGCCAAGCCGCTTGTTGTCGGCAGGTCTTTTTTAGATATTAAATTTTTCACAAAAACACTCAACTCCTTTAAGGAGATGGTCGACCTCACAATTTTTAAAAATAAAATCCGTTTTATCCCATTTCTTTTCTTCAATATCTTTTTTAAATCCTTCATTCCAAGACCAAAATAAGACGGGAATATTTATATTTTTTAACTCCGATTCATAATACACTAAACCTGTTTTCAAGCCATCTTCGGTATCAATATTACTGAAATCTTCCCCCAAAGTAGGCATCATTACATCTAAAACGACAAGATTATACTTGCCTGCTTGTTTCAATTTAATTCTTGCGGTGCTAATGTATGCAGTGACATCAACATCATATCCGCCATCTCTCAAAGCAGAAATAAAATTATAATTCTCTCCTGGATGGTCATCAACTAATAGTATTTTCTTTTTCATTTAGCAAATCTTTTAATCGTTTAATTGGATCTTGAAAAGATTGGTTAGTTACGTTGTTGAATTTTTTATTTTTTATTCTTGACTTAATTTTAAGTTTCAATATTATTAATTCTCCTTCCAAATCTTTACTCTCGTCTTTAAGATTAGTCGTATTTATGGATTTCTTTTTGTCCTCAATAACTCTAATTAGCTTCCACGCAGCAGTTATCCTATCAATTATTGGAATATTTATGTCTATAAGGTTACGCAACATATTCTCCAATTCAAATTCGTCAAGTAATAATTTCGTTTTCTCTTGATAAGGAAAAAAAGTAATAATTTTATCTATATGTCTATTAATTTTTTTATAATTCTTTGTCAAATCTTCTATTTTGGTTTCATATTTATCATTAAGTTTTTGCAATGCTTGTTTTTCTTCATTGATGCGAGAATTAAAAATAGAATATATATTAATCGCCGTAAATGCAATAAACACACCCAATACAGTAAGAATAAGAGGAATTGTATCTTGAAAATTAAGACTAAATTCGTAATTTTCTACTAATATTATTTTCCACACAATAATAGCAAAAAGTAACACAATAACAATAGAAGAAATTAGAACATACCAAAAGAAACAATTGTACTCTTTTAACTCCAACCATTTTTGCCCTAACTTACATTTTTTCTTTGATTTCATCTTCCATAATTTTAAAGATTATGTTTTTTACAAAAACGCTTTACTCCATCAAGCAAGTGATTATCATCTGTGTCTTTAAAAACAAAATAGGTTTTATCCCAATTTTTATCTGTAATGTCTTTTTTAAAATCTCCATTCCAAGACCAAAACACAACAGGAATATTTTTCCCTTTTAATTCGGCTTCATAGTATGCAAGTCCTGTTCTTAATCCATCCTCGGTATCAATGTCATTGAAGGTTTCCTCCAATGGTGGCATCATTACATCTATAACGACAAGGTCATACCTATCAGGTTGTTTTAATTTCATTCTTGCAGTGCTGATGTATGCGGTAACATCAACATCATACCCACCATCTCTCAACGCAGAAATAAAATTACTATTATCTTCCGGATGGTCATCAATTAATAATATTCTCTTTTTCATATTATGAAATTTTTATTGTGAAAATTGTTTTATACACATTGCATTCTAAAAATAATTTCCGAAATTCATCAAAGTTGTTTTGTTTACCATCGTCAGTTGCAATAAATTCTTTTTTTATAAAATTAGAAACAGTTTCTTTGTTTATTGGATTATGCTTGTACTTTGATTGCATAAGGCGAGCATTCATTTCTGTTCGGAAATTTTGATAATCTAACCAATTAACTTTAAGAGCATCATCTTTAATAAATTCGTTTAATAACCGACATCCGTTAGGACTAGAATCTAAAAAGTTACAAAAACTACTAATTCCTGCATAATTACATTCATATAATTCTGTTGATTGATGAGTTAGTTTATGAGTTATTCCTTGGTTCTTATGAGCCTGTATTACTTTTTTTGCAAGATAAAGTCCAAAACCCAAACCATCTTCTGTGAATTTTATTGCCTCATCTCCTCTATAATTTTCTTCATATATCTTATCTTTTTCTTCTGGCTTTATTCCAATCCCGTAATTTATGATTTCGATTGTTCCTGGACTCATGCTAACTTCTACACAAGTCCCAAATCGGGAATAACGTATGGCGTTAAATATTATGTTATGTATAGCCAATTCATAAAATCTACTTACTTTTTCAATATTGTAATTTGCTTTTTCTTCATTAAATTTTATATCAATTCCTTTGCTTTTTGCTTCTTCTCTAAATATGTCCTTGACCGAATTAATGTATGTAGTAAAGTTTAATGTTTTTCTTTTTTTCAAAATTTCTCTTTCAGTAAAATTTACTGAAGTCGCAAAATTCGCGATTAATTCTATTCGCGTATTGGATAATGCCAATTGATTGGTTACGCTTATTTTGCGAGAATATTTTTCAAGGAGTTGGTGGTCAGAATTCCACGCTTCTTCTTCTTTTTTTTGTTCAATAAAATAATCTTTTATTTCTTTTGCTTGCTTGTTTATTAAATTTACTTCGTGAGGAATTTCGTGGCGTATTTTCCTTAATAATATATCTTTGTTTTTGATAGAATCTTGCAATAATTTATATCTATATATGGATTCTATACTTGGCGAAACAATGGATTCATTATGTGCAGAAAAATAAGGCGAAAATTTTTGGTCAGTGCTCCCATTGGAACCATATTTATTTGTGAATAATACAAATCCGG
This sequence comes from Bacteroidia bacterium, assembly GCA_025996815.1. Classification (GTDB taxonomy): domain Bacteria; phylum Bacteroidota; class Bacteroidia; order Bacteroidales; family Azobacteroidaceae; genus Azobacteroides. Next base: position 22,359 of record BNTT01000006.1, on the reverse strand, counting down.
CAAAGTCCTGTTTTTTATCTCTGATTGGGATTAATATTGCTGAATATACTAAATCCGGTTCTTTCGGATAATCCCCATAATGCAAATAATAATCTCTCTTTTTTGAAGATTGTTCTATATTAGGGTTAATCTCTCCAGTAATGCTTTTTTCTAAAAATTCACGAAATCGACTGTCATCATAAAAAACTTTTGCTTTTGGTAATTGCAATCGCATTTTATCAATAACAATTTCTTTACCCGGCTTTTTTTCTGAAATAACTTTACTTGCGTTTTCTTCCTCCTCTTTTTTTTCCGTTCCAATTACCATTCGTAAATAATCAATTTTTTCTTTCATATATATATAACAACCTGTACATTGGTTTTTATTTCTTAATATTTCAGCGACACTAAAATAGTAATCATCTCCATCTTTGTCTACCTCTAATACTTTGTTTGTTGTATCATTTCTGATAAGTTGGTTGTGTAAAGTCAGTGATTCATACACTTTTCGAGAAAATATTGAGATTATAGACGAACCTTTAAAAATAGAATCGTGCCGGTTGTTAATGTATAAACACAATACATTGATTGTATCTGTTTTTACATTAAGTCGTATAGGAACAATTGGAATATAAATTATCTCGGTTTCGTTTGGTACTATACTTGATTTTTCACAATATTCCTCCGTGAAACAAGAGTTTGGGTTAATATCTTGTTCTGTAAATGTAGCATACTTGATGTATTTTGATACGCTTATTTTTTTTCTATCCGTTTTGGTTGATTCTTCTCCTTTTTTTAATTCTCCTCTTATTCCTTTTCCTATCATAGAATTATTGACATAATCAATAATTCTATGACTTCTATTGTCTAAACTATTCAACTTGTAAGTTTGGTGTTTTTCGTTCTCGATATCTTCAAAATGTTGACTTTTTTCTTTGATTACATTAAAATTATCATCACTAATATCATCTATTTTCCAAATTGAAAAATGTTTAATATTGTTTTTGTGAATTTTTAAAGCTTTAGATAAAATATCATATTTATTAGATAGTGTTTTTTCAGGTCTTTCTGTGTCTGTAAAATCAGATAATTGAACAATGAAACTATAATCAGCATATAAAGACAACGTTTCATTTATAGTTCTTTGCAGGCGATCTACTTGTTTATCTAAGAGAGGAATGTCATCATGATACGATAACAAAATAATAACTCCTTTTCGATTGTTACATTTATTAAATATTGGTAATGCACATATTGAATGCCAACTTAATATTGCGGATTTTAAATAATCTCGATATTCAAGGACAGCATCTTTACCTTTAATTGGGTAGATGCATTTATTTATTAATGCTATATTATCTTCAAAATAAGGAGTATAATTGAACTTAAATTCTTTCGGGTAAAATTCATTTTCAATTATTGGTTTACCAATACTATTGTCCCATAAGACAACAGCATTAGAAATAATTGGTCGAAGTTCATCATAAATGATTCGCATTATAGTTGTATTAACAGATTCCTTTTCGCTCCACTCATTTGTCAAGTTTGGCAAATCAGAAATTTGTTCTATTATGTTGTCTATATGATATACAGTATAAATCATTGCTTTTTAAGTATTTATTACTAATTGCGCATTTTGTATTGTCATTGTCCTCAATTTTTGGGACAGTAGCGTCCCAAAAATTTGAGGATATACCGTATAAAATTGCCGAAATCGCGACAACTCGGCTACCGATACAATACCTGCTGTTGGTGTCAGAAATCCCAATATAATGTTGAGTAAGGTAGTCTTGCCCGAACCATTACCACCCTTGAGCGTATATACACAACCCCTTTCCAAACGGAGATTCACTCCATTCAGAACGCGGACATCGCCGAAAGATTTATGTATATTTTTCAATTCAAGCATACTATTTCGTTTGTTTCTGAAATAACGCCGCAAAGTTACAAATAATTATTTTAAAAATGCAACTTTCAATAAAAAAAAATCAAACGCATCTTAATTTATGTTAAATAATCAACTGCCGCGCTACAACTACCCCGAACGGAGTTAAATTTGAAAGGGGCTGGCTCAAAAGCACTTTGTCATTTGCGGGCTTGACCACCATCCGCGGCAAAGGTACGAGGGCTCCGAAAAAATTAAGATGCGTTTGCCCTGATAAAAAAAAACGGGGCAAGGCAAATTCAATTTCTAAGTGCAACAAAAATATGCAAGCAAATTGCCTTAAAATAATTTCAATTCCAACTGGGTATATTTTTTAGCAGGCAAATCATCACTCGCATTGCTCACGCCGATGCCAATCAGCCTTACGGGCTGTTCTGAGAGGTCTATCTGTTTCATCATTTCCCTTGCGGGGTGCCACAGGGCTTGGAAATCGGTGATGGTTTGCGGTAGTGTTTTGCTTCGTGTGATGGTTTTGAAATCGGCGTATTTGATTTTCAGGGTGATGGTTTTGCCGTAAAAATTTTCGTCTTGCATTCGTTCCATCACCTCTTTGGCTAAAGGATACAGTTCGGCGGTTAGCAAAATTCGGTTGTTTTTGTCCTGCGCAAAAGTTGTTTCGGAGCTGACCGACTTGGTGATGCGGTTGGGTTCCACCTCCCGTTCGTCGATGGCGCGAGCATTCAGATAGAGGCTGTGTCCGGCTTTTCCGAACATTCTGACGAGGGTGGATTCCGAATGTTGCTTCAAATCGCCCCCTGTGAAGATGTAACTTTCGCGCATCTTTTGGGCAGTTACGCGCCCTACGCCGAAGAATTTTTCGATGGGCAGGGTTTCTACAAACTTTTCAGCCTCTTGCGGCGGAATCACGAAAAGTCCGTTTGGCTTCTTCCAGTCGGAGGCAATTTTCGCCAGAAATTTATTGACGGATACGCCCGCAGAAGCCGTCAGAGCGGTTTGTGTAAAAATTTTTTGTAATATTTCTTGCGCAATCAGGGTGGCAGAAGGGTTGTTTTTGTGGTTGACTGTTACGTCCAAAAACGCCTCATCCAGCGACAAAGGCTCCACCAAATCGGTATATTCCCCAAAAATTCCCCGAATTTGCATCGACACTTCGTGGTAAGCCTCAAAGCGCGGAGGCACGAAAATCAGTTCGGGACACTTGTGCAAAGCCGTCAGAGAAGGCATAGCAGAGCGAATACCCAGCCGGCGTGCCTCATAGCTGGCAGTGCAAATCACGCCCCGCGCCGCCCCATAGCCCACCGCAATGGGCTTGCCGCGCAACTCCGGATTGTCGCGCTGCTCCACAGAGGCATAGAAAGCATCCATATCGATGTGAATAATTTTTCGCACGGATGCAAAGATACTAAATATTCCAAAATTTTTTTATACCTTTGCACCCAATTATTCACTATAAAAAAATATATACGATGAAAAAGTCTTTTTTGCTCTTGGTTTTTGTTGCCCTCGCGGCGTTGGGGTATGCGCAGATGCCTCCCCTGTTGCCGGTGGATTCGGCGGTGGTTTACGGGACGTTGGACAATGGTCTTACTTATTATATCCGGCACAACGGGTATCCCGAACAGCGGGCGGATTTTTATATCGCTCAGCGGGTGGGGTCGATGCAGGAAGAGGATGAACAGGCGGGGCTGGCGCACTTTTTGGAACACATGATGTTTAACGGAACAAAGAATTATCCGGGCAAAAAGACGATGCTGAACTGGCTCGAAACTATCGGGGTGAAGTTTGGCGCGAATGCCAATGCCTACACGTCGTTTGACGAAACGGTTTATAATCTGTCGAGCGTGCCGGTCGTGCGCGAGGGCATTATCGACTCGTGTCTGCTGATTTTGCACGACTGGTCGGGGTTTGCTTCGCTCACCAACGAGCAAATCGACGAGGAACGCTTAGTCATCAAGGAAGAATGGCGGACGCGCAACACGCCGAGCCTGCGCACAATGGAAAAACAACTGTCGGAGATACTTGTGGGCAGTAAATATGCCAATCGTATGCCCATCGGCAGTATGGACGTGGTGGAAAATTTTCCCTATCAAACGTTGAAAGACTATTATAAAAAGTGGTATCGTCCTGATTTGCAGGCGATTATCGTGGTGGGCGACATTGATGCCAGGGAAGTGGAAGCGAAACTGAAAAGGCTGTTTGCAGATGTTCCCGCGCCGGTTAATCCCGCCGAGCGGGTCTATTTCCCCGTGCCCGACAGCAAGGAGGCTATCGTGTCGATTGCGCTCGACCCCGAAGCCACGCAAACGCAGGTCAATCTCTATTTGAAGCACGATTTATTTCCCAAGGAATTGCAAAAAACGGTTGCCGGTATGTCGTATCAGATAGTGAAAGGGCTGGCAACGAAAATTCTTGCCGACCGGCTTCAAGAAATAGCGCAGAAAGAGGATGCCCCTTTCAGTGCCTCCACCGCTTTTGACGGCGATTTCGGCAATGTCGCAAAAACGAAGAAATCGTGGTCGGCAATGGCGTTGAGCAAGGAAAACAGGGTGAGCGAAACATTAGCCGTGCTGGTGCGCGAAAATGAGCGCGTCAAGCAATACGGCTTCACCGATGCGGAGGTGGAACGTGCCAAGGCAAATCTGTTGAAATACTACGAAAATCAATACAACAACCGCCTCAAGGCTCTGAACGGCTCTTTCACGCAGGAATATGTGCGCGCGTTCACCAACGACGAAGCCATTCCGGGCATTGCTTTTGAATACGATTTTGTGAAAACTATTGCCCCGCAGATTACGGCGCAGGCACTGAGCGGGCTGGCGCAACAGCTGATAAACAATAGCGAGGCGGTGATTGCCGTGCTCGGACCGCAAAAAGAAGGGCTGACCTATCCCACCGCCGACGAGTTGCGGGCGGTTTATCAGTCTGCCGTTGCCGAGAAAGTGGAAGCCTACGAAGAAACCGTTTCCAACGAGCCGCTGGTTGCCCAATTGCCGAAAGCGGGCAAAGTGGTGAAAACGGCACGCGATGCCAAACTTGATGCCACCGTGTGGACGCTTTCCAACGGGATGAAAGTCGTTTTGAAGAAAACGGACTACAAAGACGACCAAATCGTGATGTCGGGACACGCCTTCGGCGGCACGTCTAACATCGCGGATGCCGATATTTTCAATGCCAATATGGCGGACGGCGTGCCCGAAATTGGCGGTGTGGGTGCTTTCAGTGCCACCGACTTGAAAAAAGTGCTGGCGGGGAAATCGGTGGGCATACACGCTTCCATCTCCAACTACACTCAGGGGCTGGTCGGCTCCACCACGATTAAAGACGCGGAAACGCTCTTGCAATTGACCTATCTGTATTTCACGGCTCCGCGCAAGGACGAATCGGCGTACAATTCTTTGATGAATTATTACAAGACGATGCTGAAAAATCAGAGCACCGAGCCATCGTTCATTATGGGCTTGCACCGCACCAAGGCGATGTATGGCGATAATCCGCGCACCAAGCAATTGACGTATGAAGATGCGGAAACGATGCTGAATTACGACCGCACCATCGCGCTCTACAAACAGATTTATGCCAATCCGGGCACCTTCACGTTCACTTTTGTCGGCACCATCGACGAGCAGGCGTTGAAGCCGCTGGTGGAACAATATCTGGCGTCCCTGCCCTCCGGCAACAAAAAGGCGACCTACAAATTGTCGAATCCGGAGCCTAACAAGGGCGAGATTGCAGATGTTTTTACACAGGAAATGAAAACGCCCAAAACGACGGCTTTTGAACTCTACAGCGGCAAGTTGAAGTCCAATCAGAAAAACAGATTGACGGTCAATGCCTTGAAGCAGGTGCTCGACATCGTGTTTCAGCGTGCCGTGCGCGACGAAGCCGGCGGTGCGTATGGCGTGCGTGCGCAGGTGGGCTTGCAGCGCATCCCCGAAGGGCTGACTATGCTGCAAATCAGTTTCGACACCGACCCCGAAAGGGCTTCGGGCATCACGCCGCTTGTGGCGCGCGAAATAAAAAAGATTGCCGAAGAGGGTCCGGAAGCATCTGATTTCCAAAAGGTTAAAGAATATCTCGTCAAGAAATTTCAGGAAGACGAAAAGACGAACAACTATTGGAGTGATGTGCTGATGAATGCCTATCTCTACAACGACGAAACGCACACCAACTACCGCGCCCTCGTGGACGCTCTCACGCCCGAAGACATCAAAAACCTCACGCAGGAGTTGCTGTCGCAAGGCAATTTCATTGAGGTGATTATGAATCCTGTACAATAATAATAATTTAATAATAGATGATGATGAAAAAGATTATTTGTTTATTTTCGGCTATGATGCTGACTTTCAGCCTGTTTGGACAGGCACAAAAGCCCTCCATGAAGTGGTTGGAGGAAGCGCGTTTTGGTATGTTCGTTCATTTTGGTCCGTATGCCGTTTTAGGCAATGGCGAATGGGTGATGAACAATCAAGGGTTTACGGTGCAGGATTATCATAAACTGCAAGGCATTTTCAATCCGCACCTTTTTGATGCCAAACAGTGGGTGGATGCGGCTAAATCTGCGGGAATGAAGTACATTACTTTCACGTCGCGGCACCACGACAGTTTCAGCAATTGGGACACCAAACAATCGGATTGGAACATTATGAATACGCCTTACGGCAAAGATTTGGTGCGGCAGTTGGCGGACGAATGCCACAAAGAGGGGATTAAATTGGTGCTGTATTATTCGCTGCTCGACTGGTCGCGCAACGATTACAGTTACACCACCGGGCGGACGGGGCAAAAAACCGGTCGCACCGTGCAGGAAGACTGGATGTCTTATATTCGGTTTATGAAAGCGCAATTGACGGAATTGCTCACCAACTACGGCGAAATTGCGGGCATCTGGTTTGACGGCGAATGGGACCAGTTGCCGTCGGAAAAATCTGGCGTTGCCGTTACCCACGAAATATCCAAAGTGGATTGGCATTTCGGGGAAATATACGACTTGATACACCGCTTGCAACCCAATTGTATGATTGCCAACAATCACCACTTAGCCCCATTGCCCGGCGAAGATTATCAGGCATTTGAAAAAGACTTGCCCGGCGAAAACACGGGAGGCGGTTTTTCTGCCAATCAAAAAGTAACCACTAAATTACCGTTGGAAACGTGCGAAACGATGAACAACACGTGGGGTTACAACTTGAAAGACAATAATTTCAAAACGCCCAAACAAATAGTGCACCTCTTAGTGAGAGCCGCCGGCTACGGAGCCAACCTGTTGCTGAATGTGGGTCCAAAACCCACCGGACAATTGGAAGACGTGGCAATTGCCCGCCTGCTGGAAGTAGGAAAATGGACATCCACCTACGGAGAAACCATCTACGGCACCAAAGGTGGCTTTGTGAAACCGCAGTCGTGGGGTGCGATTACGCAAAAAGACAAAGTGTATTATGTCCACATTCTGAATAAAGAAGCAGACCAACTGACGCTGACTTTCCCCCATAAAGTGCAATCTGCCAAATGGCTGAATGTAGATTCCAAATTGGCTTGGAAACAGGATAAGAAAACGGGCAATGTAACATTTACCCTGAATGGTGCACTGGATGATATTGATTCGATTATTGAAGTCAAATAATCCATAATTCGTATGGGAAATATCTTGGAAATAGCGAAAGAGCGAATCAATAAGTATTGGATTGCTGTGGGTGTGCTTTTGTTTCTCTTTTTGTTTCTCAACGACAATAATTTGTTTAAACGGCTCGATTATAACCGTCAAATCAATCAGTTAGAGAAAGAAATTGACCTTTATACCGCCGAAAGGGATGCCAATCAGAAAAAACTGAATATGCTGTCGTCGGACAAGGAGGGGTTGGAAAAACTCGCCCGCGAACAATACCAAATGGTAAAACCCAACGAAGAAGTTTTCATTATTCGCGAATAACCGTTTGGCGAGCAACGCATTATGTATGGAACGCATCACCAGCCTGCAAAACAGCCGCATCAAAAACATTTGCCTGCTCGGCACGAAAGCCGCTGAGCGCAGGCAGCAGCAACTTTTTGTGCTGGAAGGTGCGCGCGAAATCGGTCTGGCAAGTGCGGGGAAATATCTGTTTGAAGCGGTTTTTGTCTGTCCCGAATTGTTGAAGACGGCGGATTATCCTCACGAGAATGTTTACGAAGTGAGCGAAGCTGTGTTTCAAAAAATTGCCTACCGCGAAGGCTCCGACGGCATATTGGCATTAGCCCGCCCCAAGTCGCACGCCTTGGATGAATTGCAACTGCCTGACAATCCGTTTGTTATAGTGCTCGAAGCGGTCGAAAAACCCGGCAACCTCGGTGCCATTTTGCGCACCGCCGATGCTGCCAGGGCGGATGCCGTCATCGTCTGCGACCCCGCAACGGATATTTACAACCCCAACGTCATCCGGTCGAGCATCGGCTGCCTGTTCACCGTGCCCGTTGCCGTGTGCAGCAACGAAGACGCGCTGAATTTCTTGAAAAGCAAACACATCCGCACCTTTGCCGCCGAACTCACCGCCGCACAATGGTATCAGGACACCGATTTCAAGGCACCATCCGCCATCATCATGGGCACAGAAGCCGACGGATTGACCGAGTTCTGGCTCAAACATGCCGATGCCCGCATCAAAATCCCCATGCGGGGCATCATCGACTCGCTCAACGTGTCCGTCTCAACGGCGATTCTCACCTTTGAAGCCATGCGCCAGCGCGGATTTTAATACAACAAACCGCCCGCAAAATATCTCTGTGGGCGGCTTGGAAATACAGGTGCAAAGTATTATTTTTGAATTTACAAAATAATTTCGCTGGTTTTTCAAAAAAAAAGAATTAAGCAAGTACAAAATAATTGGTAAATTAGAAAAAATGCAGTATCTTTGCAAAAAAAATTATTTACTGTTTGTATGACAAAAGGAGATGACAATATGAGTGTAGCAGTATTAAACAGAGTAATTGACAATGACTTGTTGATTGATGAATTTGCCTTGCCGAACAATTGGCGGGGTGCAAAGGTGGAGTTGCGGATTATCAAACCCACCGTTTCTAAAATCCCCTGGGATGAAATTCCTCGCATAAAAGCCCCATCAGGGTGTAGTTCTTTGGATATTTTACAGGAACTTCGTGAGGAGCGATTTTAAATAAACTATGTTGTATTATATTGATTCATCAGCGTTTTTGAAGGTGTTCTTTGAAGAGGAACTTTCAGATTTTTTGCGCAATTTTCTTAAACAATCAAGCATATCAGATACTATATGTTCCAGTAAATTGCTGGAAACAGAGTGTCGCCGTGCTGCACATCGTGCGGGAATAACGCAGTCGTCCATCTCTGCGGGGCTTGAAAATGTGATGCTGATTTCAGCCACTGATGATATTTTTCATAATGCCGGAATTATGCTTCCAAACGGTAACGAGTTTCTGCGTTCTCTTGATGCCATTCATTTAGCAACTGCCCAGTATTGTGCTGTAGATTTATTCATCACTTATGACCAGAGGCAACTTGAAGCAGCAAAAGCACTTGGACTTATAGCTATTTCACCGGGTAAAAGTCCAATATAATTCTCTTTGCACCCTCTGTAGCCAATGACACCCCCTCCTATTCCTATCCCTTATTTCTCTTATTATCAAAATAAGGAGGGGGATGACGGGGGATACATTTAGGCTACTAAGGGCATACCGTCAGGTTGTGGTACGATTGCGGATAATCGTAACAAAAATACTTTTAGGATTAGAATGTTCACGAAATATAAATTGTGATTCTGTGACATATACATCAATTTATAGTTAAACTTAGTTAAATATCGCTTTTGCAAAAAGTTTAGCATTTACTTTATGTGCAAAAATGCTTACCTTTGTGGCGTAAGAAATAACTTTATTAAGTAAAAGTATATGAAAGAAATAATTAAAGGGATGCAAGGCATATTCATAATGTACGGTTTTCCTTATCGTAGTAGAATTTTATCTGATAGCTATGGATTGAATTTTATTGGCTCAGAAAATGATAAAAAGAATATGCGTGGCGATTTAGCTAATTTATTTGGTGATTTTGGAGTGTCTGTAAATGAGGCAAAAATGAAATTGATTATCTAAATGGGAAAGCACCAACAGAACACAAGGGCAATAGCGGACAGGAACCGTGGCATAATAGAACAACAGACTATTGTGGATGATAATTTGCTTCCGTGCGCTGAAGAATTATCAAAATTAAAGGATATAGACCCGTTAATAATAGAATGGATACTACAAAGGTCTGAGAAAGAGCAGGATACACGATTGAATTTTAATATAGAAAGGATTAGGCTCGCCCATAAAGAAATGAATATAGCCAATACATCCCTTTGGCTTGCTTTTTCATTAGCGATAGCAATATTTGTTCTTAGCGGTTTTTTCATCTACTTAGGGAAAGAAATTGCAGGCACCGTGTTTGGAAGTGTTGGCGTATTTGTTGTCGTTCAATCTTTTTTACGGTTTGGAAGAAAAGAACAACAATAAAAACGGTCTGAAAGCACCCGAAATGTTTGTATCTTTGCACCATGGCAGGCATCTATTTTCATATCCCGTTTTGCAAAACGCGCTGCGCTTATTGCGATTTTCTTTCGTCCACCGCTTCGGACGGGCATTCGGAGTATGTTGATGCGCTTTGTCGGGAACTTCAAAATCGCTGTGATTACTTGGGAAATTTGCCCGTTGAGACAATTTATTTCGGCGGGGGAACGCCCTCGCAACTCCCTGCAACCGCTTTTGAAAAGATATTTGCCGCCGTCGGCACATCGGTCGTCACGCCGAGCGAAGCGCAACAGCCATTCCCAAGTCCGGAAATCACCCTCGAAGCCAATCCTGACGACCTCACTGATGCCTGCCTCGACAGCCTCTGCGCCCTGCCATTCAACCGCCTCAGCATCGGTATTCAGAGTTTCGATGCTGCCGAACTGCGCTTTCTCCACCGCCGCCACGATGCCCAAGCCGCTGTTGAAGCCGTTGAGCGGGCGCAAAGATATGGCTTCGACAATATCAGCATCGACCTGATGTATGGGCTGCCCCATCAAACGCTCGCGACGTGGCAAGCCACCCTCGACCAAGCCATCCGATTGGGCGTGCAACATATTTCTGCCTACCATCTTATATATGAAGCGGGGACGCGCCTGCATCAATGGCTGAAACAGGGGAAAATCGCTCCTTTGGACGAGGAAACGAGCCTCAAAATGTTTGAAATGCTGATTGACACCCTCGCGGAGGCGGGTTTCCGGCAATATGAGATTTCCAATTTTGCGCTACCGGGACGCGAATCGCGCCACAATTCTGCCTATTGGTCGGGCAGGCACTACCTCGGCATCGGTGCCGCCGCCCACTCCTACAACGGCATCAGCCGCCAATGGAATGCCGCCATCCCCACCGCCGAGTACCTCAACCACGCCCCCGAAATTGAATTTCTCGACGAAACGACGGTTTACAACGACTTCATAATCACCCGCTTGCGCACCATGCGCGGCATCAACCTCAACGAATTGACCGCCCTGTGTGGCGAGCAACAAAAAAACACCTGCTTGCAGCAAGCTCAACGCTATTTGGACAGCGGACGTCTAACATTAACGGAGGACAGCCACCTCCGCCTTACCCGTGCCGGCATTTTTATTTCCGACGGCATTATGGCTGATTTGATGCGCTGAAATTATTTCAACTTGAAGCGATAGGTGATTGTGCCGGTGGCATTTTCGCCGCTTTTGATGGCGTTGAACTTCGTGCGTTTGGCGGCATCGATAGATGAATTGCGCATTTGGGGGTCGCTGATGGTGGTGCCAGGGCGCACCGTGGCGTTAATGACATTGCCCTGTGGGTCTACCGTGATATTGACGACGACAATGCCCTCTTCCTGCGCGGAATAGACGGGGCTTTGCAGGATGCCGACCCTTGTGCGTCCGTTCAGGTTGATGCTCACGCCGGGCGTTTCGCCCGCAGCAGCCGTGCCGGAGCCGGTGTTTAAGGTGGGGGAGGTGGACGTGCCGGTGCCCTTGCCTCCGGCGAGTGCTGCCGCCACTTGGGCGTTGATTTTTTGCTGATTTTCAGCCTCTTTTTGTCGCTTTGCCTCGGCTTCAGCCTGCCGCTGCTGCTCTGCCAACTCTTCCGGCGATGGCGTGGGGGCTGCGATGGGCACGGGGTCGGGGTCCGTGAGGGGGGCTTTTGCCGGCGGCGTTGGTGAAGCGGGGGGCTGCGTGCCGGCTTCCGGCGGAGTAACTACCTGTTGGTCAGGGATTTGCGGCACATCTGGTGCCTCCGATGCGGCTTCTGACGCTACATCCGTGCCATCGTCAGGATTGGAAACGCCCATCTTCTCAAAATCATTTGCCGCCTCCTCAAAAAGAGCCAAAATACCCTCTTCCTGCGGCTTCGGCTCGGCTGTCAGATAAACAAAAGAAAGCAAAAGAAGAAGCAGGAGCAGTATAATTGCTGCACCCGACCATCCATAAACCTCTTCTGTCGTCAACTTCTTCATCTTCCTAACTCATAACTCATAACTCATAACTAAATCAGTGCGGGCGCGTCACCAAAATCATCTTGAAATGATTTTGATTGGCAATATCCAACAACTTCACCACTTCCGAATAGGGAATGGTTTCGTCGGCATAAAGAGCCACATACATCTCATTATTTTCGGCATAGCACTGTTGCAAAAAAGGAACGATGTCCTCAAAATTGACGCGCTTCTCCTTCGCGGCACCGTAAGCCACATAATAATTGAGGTTTTTGTCAATCGTTACGCGCGACAACGGGCTTGCAGAGGTCTGCTGCGCACTTTGAGGCAGCATCACCTTAATCGCATTCGGCGTTACCACCGTGGAGGTTATCATAAAAAATATGAGCAACAAAAATATCATGTCCGTCATCGACGACATATTGAACTCCGCAGTCTGTTTGCTTTTTCGCTTAATTCCCATAGATTCAATTATTTAGTGTGCGTGCCTTTGGCACTTTCCGTTTCATTGACAATGTCCATGAAGTCCATGATTTGCGCATCCATCTTGTTCGTAACCACATCCAATTTGGCGTGCAGGAAGTTGTATAAAAACAGCGAGGGAATACCCACAAACAAACCGGCAACGGTGGTTACGAGAGCCTCGTAAATACCTGACGACAAGATAGTTACATCCACATTGCTGCCTGCATTTGCCATTGCAAAGAAGGCACTCACCATCCCCGTTACCGTTCCGAAAAAGCCCAGCATCGGCGCGATGGCAGCCGTGGTTGCCACCCAAAAAAAGCCTTTTTCCAACTTGGCAACCTCAATCGCCCCCTGATTTTCGATGGACAGCAAAATGTCGCTCGCAGGATGCCCAATGCGGTGCAACCCCTTTTCCACCATACGCGAATAGGGCGTGTTGTTGCGCTTGCACAACTTTTCTGCCGCCGCCAGATTGCCCTCGTGCAGATAGTCGCGGATACGCTCCATAAACGAGGTGTCTTTTTGCGACACTTTGTTGATAACCAGCAGCCGCTCAATGAAAACGCCGATGGAAATACCCAGCAGAATTATAATCGGCGCCATTATCCAACCACCCTTAGCCCCCAACTCAAGGATATTCATCTTCACCTCCGTTGCCACCGGAGTGGTCACCGCTTCCGCAGCCTCTGCGGCAATTCCATCAACAAAATCTGCCGCCTCGTCCTGAATAAAAAGAAACAAATTCATACGTTATTATATTTATTAAAACGAATGCAAAGGTACGAAATAAATCTTGATTATTTTGCAATCATAAAATAAATTGTGAAATCTAAAATAAAATTGTACTTTTGTAAAATATTATTTCGGGTTATCAATCATATTATATAAACAGATGAAAATAGGCATATTTGGGAGTGATTATCAGGCTGATAAACAGCATTTTATCATCAAGTTGTTTGAGGATTTGGCGCGCTATGGTGCGGAGGTTTGGGTGGAGCGAACGTTTTGTGATTATCTGGCTGAAAAGATTTCTTATAAGCCTGATATTCAGGGGATTATCTCGATGGACGATTGTTGTCCGTTAGACATCGTGTTGAGTTTGGGCGGCGACGGCACGTTTTTGCGCACTGCGCGGTGGGTGGGGCGGCAAAATATCCCTATTCTGGGTGTCAATACGGGGCGTTTGGGCTTTTTGGCAACGGTGGGGACGGGCGAAATGGATGCCACGCTCGATTCCATTTTCAACCACTGCTACCGTATTGAGGAGCGGTCGCTGCTGCAAATTTCATCGCCCTACCCCACCCCACACAATTGTGCGCTCAACGAAATCGCGTTTTTGAAGCGCGACACCGCGGCGATGATTTCCATCCATACCTGTCTCAACGACAACTATCTGACGGAATACCTCGCCGACGGGCTTATCGTGGCAACGCCCACCGGCTCAACGGCTTACAACCTGAGCGTGAACGGACCGATTCTCGTGCCGCAAGCCGACAATTTCGTGCTGAGTGCCGTTGCGCCCCACTCGCTCAATATGCGCTCGCTGGTGATTCCCGACAATGCGCGGCTGCATGTGCGCATCGAATCGCGCACGCACGATTTTTTGGTGTCGCTGGACGGACGCACGCGCGCCTTTCCGTCGGATACCGAATTTGACGTGCAGAAGGCGGATTTCACCATCAAAATGCTGCAACGGGAAAATCAAAATTTCTACGACACCCTCCGCAAGAAGATGCTGTGGGGCACGGATGTGCGCGAATATTTTTTTAATCCGTAACTTTGCAAAAAAAAACGATGCCGCAAAAGACACTACAAATCGCTATTCTCAATCTGATGCCGCTCAAGCAGGCAACAGAGGCTGATTTTTTGCGCATCTTTGCCAACAGCCCGCTACCGATGACGATTGATTGGATAAAAATAAAAAATCACATCTCTAAAAACACCTCCCAAGAGTATCTGAACACGCATTACAAGAATTTTGAGGACATCCGCGACACGCCTTATGACGGATTTATCATCACCGGTGCACCTGTCGAACTGCTTGAATACGAGGCGGTTACCTATTGGACGGAGTTGCAGGAAATAATGAATTGGGCGCACGAACACGTGCCGAGCACTTTGTATATCTGCTGGGCGGCTCAGGCGGCGTTGTACCACTTCTATGGCATTCCCAAATATCCGTTGAGCCGGAAAATGTTCGGCATTTTCACCCACCGCGTGAACGATGCGGCAATTCCGCTTGTAAACGGCTTTGATACAGTATTTTACGCGCCACACAGTCGGCATACGGAAATCCGCAAAGCCGACATTTTGCGCGTCCCCGAACTGACCTTGCTCACCGAATCGCCGGAGGCGGGCGTGCACATCGTGACGGCTCGCGGCGGGCGCGACATTTTCATCACCGGTCATTCCGAATACGCGCCCGACACACTCCACACCGAATATCATCGCGATTTAAACAAAGGTTTGCCCATCGCGATGCCCGCCAATTACTATATCGACAACGACCCCGCGAAAGGCATCGCTTTTCAATGGCGCGACGATGCCATCAGATTGTATATCAATTGGTTGCTTTCATTTTAATGTAACCATTGCCGTTCCCCGTTCTATGGGAACTTGCAGCACAAGCGTTTTATTTTCGCAACGAGCTTGAATGGCAACAGTTTTGCCGCCGGGGTAAATTGCCTCTGCCTTGCGATTTTCCAACCCTTCGACGTTACGTACCAACACTTCTACCGTTTCTGCTTTGGCAAAGCAAATCGGTATTATGTAGCCGTCGGGGACTGCAAACAAATTGGCTTTCGCATCCCCTTTCACTTCAATACAGTGCGGCTGCAACACCCATTGTTTGCCGCGCATGGCATCCATCAGCGGACCATAATCGGTAAAATATTTGTCCGCAATGGCGTTGGGTCGTATTGTGTGGTCGTTGCCGTCTAACGGAGCTGTCGGATAAACGCCCAGATAGATAAATTTTTGAAAATAAGCATCCGGGTCGGGTTGCAAATCTTTTTCCGAACGTGTCCAGCCGATAGCAGGACATTTCAACGTGCAAAATGCCGTCAGATTGAGCGCCGTTCCGTGGTCTCCATATTCGTCGTAAATGCCGTCGAGGTTTTTCAGGGCATCAATCCGTTTATCCAGATTGTTGGCGTAAATCACTTTGTTGGCATCGTGCATTATCTTGCCCAGCGGTTCGAGGAGTTCGTTCCACGCAACGACGAACGAACGGCTGGGTCTGTTGTGAAACCAACTCACGCCGTCATCACCGCGCAGGTTGTAGTAGCGCAACCAATCGAGCCGGTCAATGCAAATGCCGACGGCACTGGGGACTTTTTCGATGTGAAGCCGCGCCTGTTCCAATAGAAAATCGCGGTATGAGGGAACGCCGCAATCCATTACCAAACTGCCTTCCCACGAGGGATGAGGCTTGCCTTCATAGTCCGCCTGATTGCCTTTGGCGGCATCGGGATTGATTGGCTGCATTAGAATGGCATCGCCGAGTTTTTCATATACAAAATCGTTGCCGTTTTTCCAAAGGTCGTTATCATTCTTTGTCGTTCGCGGCGGAGCCGGAATTTTGATGTAAGTACCCATTTCGGCTACATTGAAATAATTGAGTGTGTAAAAGCCGTGCTTTTTCATCATTGCGGCTTCCTCCTCATACTTTTTGATGGTATATTGCCGCGTGCCGCCGGAGGAATGCCCGAAGGTTGTCCATTCCACGTCGTCCGCAACCGGCGGGATGTACATTCCAAACCAAGGGAAATCATAACTCGCCTGCCAATTGATGCGATACGACATTTTATGATACTTTTCGGCATTGTCGCAAATCTTGTCCATCGCGTTGGAGTAGGAAGCGGTGCCGGCAATTTCGTGCGCTATGGGAATGACCGGCTCAAAATATTCGGGGTAGGTTTCCGTTACATAACGCAGCCCGCCGCGCCAGTCGGCTTCGTGCGTAACGATGTCTGCCCGAAGGATGATGGGTGAATTTTTGGAAATCCGGTGATTCAAATATTCCAATGTGGCTTCGCCTGTTTTTGTGAGCGACAGGGTGATGTCGAGCAAGGTGTCCGTCAGGGCTTGAGCCAATGTGATACCGAAATCGCTGTCCGGTTGCAGAAACGAAAGCATCGGTATGCAGAACAGATTGGCAGCCATCGGGGTATTGCTGCTCGTCGAATTGAAATCAAACGGAACCAAGCCGTAATAAAGTTTCACCGAATCGGATAATTGTGAAATATCCTGCGGAGAAAGGGGGTCAGTCCATTTTTCCGTTCCCGGCATATCATCGCTGCAAGCAGGGTCGCTCCACGCTGTCCAGAATTTCACATTTTCAGTGACACTGTCCGGGGAATTATAGTCCAAGATACGCTGTATCGGCGTTGTCCAAGGCGCATCAAGCCCTGTAATTTCCGCTTCCCAGCGGATGCCTGTATGGTTTGGAATAAACCGCTCCGTGATTCGGGCTTGATTGCCGGATTGGTTTTTGACCGTTCGGGAAAATTCGAGAATCCCTTTTGCCTGTTTCCGAACGGTAATGCCTTCTTCATCGCGGCATCCTGCCAAGCGGATGAATCCCCGAATGGGTCGGCTGACTTTATCGGTTTTGAAGCCGACGATTTCGCCCGAATGGGTCAGTTCAATACTCAATTTTCCGGAAGAAACACGGTAGGTTTCTTTTTCGGAACATCCGATAGTAGTCAATAGAAGACTGATACAAAACAATTTTGCTTTCATAATTTTATATATTTATTTTTTTAAATTCAATTCATTTTTGAGCATTTGGTAGATTTCTTGCCAAGTTTTTTCGTATAGTTTAGTTTCCGTATCGGCAAGTTGTGTAAATGTCGCCGAAGAATAAAACAGGTCGGCGGCTTTTTCTTCGTCTATTTGCAAATCAAGCATTAAATGTTCTACAATTGGCTCGCTTATGTCTTCAATAGAAAAATTGATGTCTATTTGCGGTTTGTAATCAAGCATTAATAATGAATCGGCTGTGCAAAAACAAATCTGATGCGTTGGCTCAGGGTGAACGAGAGAGTTGAAAAATTCTTCCCGAGTAATTTTCCCTTGTACATATTTTGTAATATCATTTGAGATTTTATCATCGGCAACAGGTCCTTCTACAATGTCATAATCGTGCGCGGGAATAGAGGCGTCTTTGCGCCTGTTTAAAACCACAAAGTCCAACCACTCATCTGTATAGCCTTCAAATCGCAAAACCTTGTGTTCGCCGTCAATAAATGTACTTTCGTAAAACTTAAATTCCGTTACAACACCCTCACATCTGTTCTTTGCCCCTATCCGATTAGCCCAAGTTTCGGCTTGTTCACGAAATTTTGTAACATAAAAGCCTCTGCCAAAATCTTTATGTGCCTCGCATTTCAGCAAATCAATCTTATCTATTTTGGTGTAACTTCCGTGATATACAATCATTTTAAATACCCTCCATTATCGCGACAAACCTGTGCCATATCTTTAATTGCATAATATGGGTTATCGGTGTGCAAAGCCCACCAATGCTTATATAGAAAGTCCATACCACCGTATTGTTTCAGGTAATTATATGCTTTTTGCACATTCATTTTATAGCCCGAAGCAAATTCGGGAACAATAAAAGTAATAAAACTCACTTTATCGCTTGTCTGTTTATCTAATTTTGTTGTCATAACCTTATGCTTTTGCCTCTGCAAAGGTAAAAAAAAAATTTGAATTATTGGGTGATTGGATTTATCACGCAGGCCAGGATTCTCTGTATCTGCTGATGAAATTTTATAGGTTGCCCGGCTGTTCGTTTACCACTTCTTTCAAAATATTCGTTCCGTTAATTGCTGACGGAAAACCTGCGTAAACAGTCATCAGCAACATAATTTCTCTTATGTTTTCAACTGTCAAACCAATGTTCAGTCCTGCGTTGATATGAAATTTGAGTTGTGGTTGTGCGTTGCCCAAAGCCGTCAAAGCCGCAATGGTTGCTATTTGTCTGTGTTTTACATCAAGGTTGTCCCTTGAAAAAATGTCAGCGTAACCAAATTCAAGCATCAGTTTTACTAATTCGGGCGAAAAGTCGTTGTAAGCGTTCCTTAGTCTTTCCGCTTGCAAACTGTCCAACTTTGATAATTCCTGTTCGCCTAATTTCAGTCTGTCGGTTTGAGTTGTGTCAGTTGCAGTTGTGCCAATGCTGTCTTTAATTCCGTGTTCTTGCCTTTCTTTCAGAACCTCTTTCAATGCGTTCATTCCGTTGATACAACTCGGAAACCCTGAATAAACCGCCATTTGCAAAATCACTTCTTTCACTTCGTTAATACTGCTTCCGGTGTTCAAAGCTCCATTGATATGCACTTTAAGTTGTGGTTGTGCTGTTCCCATTGCGGTCAATGCTGCAATTACGGCAATTTCCTTTGATTTTAGGTCAAGTCCGTCCCTTGTGTAAATGTCGCCAAACGAATATTCAATGATAAATTTCCCTAAATCCGGGGAAATGTCTTTCAGTCCGTTGATGACTTTTTCGCCTGCTTCACCGTCAATTTCTTTGAGTTTTTCCCACCCTTGTTTGTATCTGTCTGATTGTTCCATTTTCGTTTGTACGTTAGTTTTCTGTCCGTAACAAAGCTGTCCGAAAAGAAAGAGTAAAATTATGTTTAGTGTCGTTACTTTCATTCATTGACTGCAAAGGTAATGATATTTTTTTAATAAAAGACTGCAAATTGGGAAAAAGCCGTTTTCTCGAAAAAAAGTTGTACTTTTGCAACGTAAAATTTGTTGCTAAATTTTTATGGGTAAGATTTTAGATTACATACAACAGTCGGGCAACGGTAAGTTCCAATGTTACAAGACAAACAAGTTGTCGTTAGATTCACATGACGGTGGCACAATTGTTTATGCCCGTAATCGGCAACAGCCGCTGTTGGAGACATATCAGATAGCGGAAATATTGCAAGTGGGTGTGAAAGATTTGTTGATAGATAATAAGAAATAATTATGAGTAATTTCAATTTAGGATACCACAAAGCAGTTGGTACAAGGTACGATGGTCGAATCCAAAAGATAGCCAAAAGTACCGATAAACTTCGTCCAATTTATGAGGCTTTTATTAACTCATACGAAGCCATAAAAAATATAGACGAAGGGAAGATTGTTATTAGTATCCAGTTTAATAAAACTTTGTTTTTCGATAAAAATGAAGATTTGGAGTTTGATAGCATTACTATTGAAGATAATGGAATTGGTTTCAATGATGATGAATTTACAAGATTTTTGACTTTGGATGACACTTCAAAAGGATTGGGTAATAAAGGGTCAGGTAGAATTCAATTTATTCATCATTTTGAAAAAGCCGAATATGAATCTGTTTTTGAAGACACTTCTTCCGCAACGGGTTTTAAAAGACGAATTTTTATGTTATCAAAGATTGATGCTTTTCTTCAAAACAATGCTATTGTTCGACTTGATAAAGAAGAAGAATGTATTGCAACAGCTTCATATACTATTCTGAAACTTTCCAATCCATTGGAAACAAACACTCAAAAACAGGAAAATAGAGAGTATTTCAAAACTCTTTCAACAGAAGATTTGAAAAAAAATATAAAAAATCACTATCTTGCTCTATTTTGTGATAATAGAAATAATTTACCTCAAATAAAACTTCAAAGAAGTGTAAATGGTGTGATTGATTCTGACAATGAAAAATCAATCACACAACAAGACATTCCTAATATTAACAAGTCAGAAGATATAAATGTTTATTATTCAAAAATCAACATGGAAGGAAAAATTGAGAAATCAACAAAAACAGAAGTATTGAATTTGAAATGTTTTAAAATAAATCAGAATGAATTAGCAAAAAATTCTATTAGGTTGGTTAGTAAGGGCGAGATGGCAAAAGAAATAAAATTAGACAGTATTGCTTCTGATGATTTAATTGACAACAATAGATATTTATTCTTGCTTTCGGGGACTATTATTGATAATGCAGATACTGACACAAGAGGGCATTTATATATCCCAACGGAAAAAGAATTTAAAAAATCTTTCGGTGAGCCTAATTTATTCCCTGAGGAAATAATTACAATAGATGAAATTCGGGAAACTACGAATGAAAAAATAGATACCATATATCCTGAAATTATAGAATATACAAAACAAAAACAAATAGGAATAGATGAATTGAGAGATATGTTTTTGTTAAGTGACGAAACAATAAAACGGGCAAAAATTAAACCCTTGGACGACGAAGAAACTGCTTTGGAAAAAATTTACAAAGCAGATTCGGAACTCGTTGCTAAAAAAGACATTGAAATCAAAAAAAGAATAGATGCTCTAAATCAATTAACACCTAATCGAACTGATTATCAAGAAAAATTAGAAAAGGAAGTAAAAGAACTTACAAAAGTTATTCCTTTGCAAAATAGAACTTCTTTAACTCAATACGTTGCAAGACGAAAAATGGTTTTAGAGTTATTTCAAAAAGTATTAGATAAAGAAATAGAAAAATTTAAAGATGGCGGAAGTATTGATGAAAAAATAATGCACAATTTGATTTTTCAACAATCTTCAAATAGTCCAGAAGAAAGTGATTTGTGGTTAATTAATGAAGAATTTATTTATTTTAAAGGAACTTCTGAAAGCATGTTGCAAAACTTAAAATATGAAGATGATTTTATTTTAAAAAGAGAAAACTCTGAATTACAAGAAGATAAACTTTCAGAAGAAGAAAAAGCGTATTGTCTAAAAACAGGTGGCAATGACGAACAGCGAAGAACTGATATTTTGTTATTCCCCAAAGAAGGAAAATGTATAATTATCGAATTGAAAGCCCCCGATGTAGATGTTTCGAAACACCTTAATCAAATCAACAGATATGCGTCATTAATTAATAATCTTTCGAAAAATAAATATAAATTTAATACATATTATGGGTATCTAATAGGAGAAAACGTTGATATTAATGCTATTGAAGATAATGATACCGATTTTATCTCGGCACATAATCTTAATTACATTTTTAGACCATATAAAAGAATTGCAGGAAAATTTGGAAAAAATAATGGCTCGTTATATACAGAAGTAATTAAATATTCAACACTATTAGAGCGAGCAAAATTGAGAAATAAAATCTTTATTGATAAACTTGAACGATAAAAATGAGTGCAACCCATATCACCACCTATCTCGCCTCCCTCTCCGCCCTGTACTCCCAAGGCATCACCACCGAGCACTCCTTCCGTGGAGCGTTGGAAACTTTGCTCAAAAATATGACCGGTTTTTCGGTTGTGAACGAAGCGCGGCATATCGACTGCGGTGCGCCCGACCTCACGCTTTTAAAGGATAACATTCCTGTCGGCTTTGTTGAAGCAAAGGATGTTGGCAAAAATTTGAACTCAAAAGACTATAAAAATCAATTTGACAGATATAAAAAAGCACTTGACAACCTGATTATTACCGATTATCTGACTTGTTAATATTAGGAATGTCTTGTTGTGTGATTGATTTTTCATTGTCAGAATCAATCACACCATTTACACTTCTT